>DASTJG010000323.1:0-11593 GCA_035716785.1 Anaerolineales bacterium | reverse complement strand
CGCTGCTGACCCTGGACAACATTGTCATTACACCGCACATTGCCAGCGCCAGCAATGCCACGCGAGAGAAAATGGCCCGGATGGCAGCCAGGAATCTGATCGCAGGTGTGAAAGGCGAGCCGCTGCCGAATTGTGTGAACCCACAGGTGTATAAGTAAACTAGCATCGTTGGTCGAGTAGCCCGAAGCGCTCGTTGCTGAGTGTATATCGAGCCAACACGCTACATACAATTTTTTATTTGCAGGTTAATTGTTAGTCTCGATACAGGCTGGGACCCCGCAAAAAGCAGCGGGGCAGGCGAGCACCCAGCCTTACTCGACCAACGGACTACTTTAGAAAACAGGCTCTACCGTTTTTAACGGGAAAGCTAAACATCTTAGCCACGAATTTCGCGAATTCACATGAATTTTTTAAACTTTTCGCGACGCCGCGCCAAGCCGCGGCAGTTCGCGTGAATTCGTGGCAAAGAATTTCTTCGTTAGGATGCCATCCCGCCCAGAACGGGAGAACCAGAAAACAGAGAAGGCCCGCCATGTGGCGAGCCTTCTCTGTTTATTCCAATATCTGGCAAGTTATGGGATCGAAATATTTACCTCACAAGTGGACGAACTGTCCGTACCGGGGCCACCGCTGCAGATATCAGTTCCGGCACCGCCATCGAGTGCGTCATTGCCCGGACCACCCAGGACGTTGTCGTTCTCACTGCCGCCGGCGAGTGTATCGGCATCCAGTCCGCCATCCACGACATCCCGGTCTGCACCACCATCCAAAATATCCAGACCGTTCCCGCCAAAGATGTTATCCCTGCCTGCGCCACCATTTATCGTGTCATTGCCCAGGTCACCAAAAGCGGTATCGTTGCCATCGCCGGTGTCGATCACGTCGTTATTTGCGCCGCCCAAGACAAGATCATTGCCTGAACCGCTATCGATCGTGTCGTCGCCCGCGCCGCCTGTGACCGCGTCATTGCCGCCCCGCGAACAGATCACATCATTACCGTTGAGCGCCAGGATCGTATCGGGGTTGTTCGTGCCGACGATAACATCATTGCCATTCGTGCCACTGAGCAAACCTGAATAGGTCTGTCCGTTGAGCGGACCGCCAACGATCTTGCCGTTACGACCCACATAGATCGTCGCGTTCAGCCCATTGCACTGCGGCAGCAGATCGAGACCAACGATCACCGGATCATGATCGGAGGAGCGATAACCATTGGGTTCATAGATCGCTTCCTGGGCAGGCGGTTTGAAGGTGGTGTCGTAGTCCAGCAAATCGGGTTCATCCGCATTGATATGCCAGTCCACAGCTCCTGTGACCTGCGAAGCCAGGCTGGAGTTGGCAAGTGCGTGATCCAAATAACCGGACTGACCATCGAAGACATAAGAGTAGGCATACGTCCCCTGATATTGGGAAATCAGGTTGGTGTAATCATCACCGGTGCCCGCTATATCGTCGGCGCCAGCTTTGATCGCATCGATCGGATCTTCCTGGGCATAGGAATTCAAGTCGCCCATGATGAGGAAGTCCGGGTCGCCGCTGCCGGTCGGGTCTGTGGCGAGCCAATCCACCAGAGCCTGGGCAGCTGCTTTGCGAGTCTGGTTACAGTTGCCCTGACCGTCGCCCATATCTGGATCGCCCACATCATTACAGTCGGAGCCTTTAGATTTGAGGTGATTAACCACAACCGTGAAGCGATTGCCGGTTGCCAATTCTTCGAACGTCTGAGCCAGCGCGGGGCGACTCTTCGTATCGAGGAAACGCGGGTCGACAGCACTGGTCAGGAGTTGGAAATCACCGACCGGAACCACCACATCCGATCTATAGATCAGGCCGACGCGGATGGCATCCGTGCCAATGACGCCGGTATTAATGTAGGCATAGGGACCAACACCCGGCATGGCATTGAGTCCGGCCACGACTCCATTCGTCGGGTCACCGAGCGGATCGACATTGACCGTGTTCTCCAATTCGTTGAGACCGATGATGTCGGCATCCAGTCCAGCAAGCGCGGCCAGCAGTTTATCGCGCTGGCGTGTGAATTCCAGAGGCTGGTCGCCGTCAAAGCCGCGGCACTCGAGGCTTGGCACCGGACCACAGATGTTATCCGCGGGATCGTCCGGTGCATTGGATGGCTCCTGAATGTTATCGGGAGACAGGAAGAAATTAAGCGTATTCATCGCCGCCACACGCAGGTTCCCATCGACCGGTTCCGGCGCGGCCGGACGCGGGTTGACGGCCGTGTAATCGGCAGGTCCCGTCGGGAAGATGCGGTAGAGACTGAAGTCAAAGCCAAGCACACCGACCGCGTTCTGAACGGTATCACCGCCGCGGAAACGATTATCCAGTGCGAAGGGCGCGCCGTTCGGATGACGCAAAACTTCGGGGTTCTGCGTGCTCACCGCGTCATCCAGCGTGATACGCCGCAGGCTGTTCGCCAGAGTGCGTGCATTTGCCGGAGCACCCGGCTCATCGATCGCAGTTCCCGTGAAGGGACGCGTTTCACCATCCAGCGGGAGAGCGATCACGATCTCGCCGAAGCGTTCGTAGTTGAAATATTCAGAGATGACCAGGGTCTGGGGGAAACGCACCAGCATGCCTTCGTAGCGCTCGGGGTCCGTCGCGCTCGCGAAGGGCATGAGTACATCCGTCGCTGCCACGCTGCCGGTGCCACAGTTGATGATACTGGTCACTGGAGCTGAGTTGCTGTTCGAGCCATTGAGCGTGGTCTGGTTGAAACGCTCGCGCGCAAAGCCGGTCACCCGCACGAGGTCGCCGGCGTTGACCGTGTCGTTGCTGCCGGTGAAGACGAAGATGCCGTCCGAGGTGGCGGTATCGCTATCTCCGGTTGGATCCTGGATGTAGAAACCCTGCGCCGAAGTGCTTCCCTGGAAATCGCCCACGACCACACCCTGGGTCGTGACGGTACCCGTGATCGCCGCGGAAGAGCCGCTGCCCTGGATGTTGTAGATCGGGGTGAAAGTCTGCTCGCAGACTGGTCCTTCGGTGGTAAAGCTGAAGGCGTAGTCCGCTGTCATGTTGTCTGGCGGATCATTCACATCCTGATCGGATACCTGCACCGCAAGAACCGTGACTGTACACAGCTCGCTATTGACGAAGTCAGTATCCGGATTGAGCGTAAAGGCCGTCGGGCCGCCGCTGACTGTGGCGGTATGAGCACCGCTGGTCGCACAGGAGACGCTGAACCAGCTGCCCGTTACATCGACATTCTCGCTGAAGGTCACGTCAATATTCGAAGCCAGCGCGACATTGCTCGCGCCGTCGGTTGGAGTGGTGCTCGTCACTGCAGGAGCATCGTCTGCCGTGCAGGCATTGGCCGACCCGGGTGTGCTCAAATGTTCGCTGAAGTCGACATTATTGACATCCGTGTCAGAGCCGTCAGGACAGCGCGAGATGCTTTGTGTACCGGAAGCGCTATCCACCAGGCCTGTGCCCGAACCCTCGGTATACGGTGCGCCGGTATCGCCCTCATAGCTCACGGTATCGATCACCGATCCGTTGAACAGCAGAGCCACCGCATCCGGTGCGCCGTTCTGGATCAGATCCGTGTCAGGCGTGACATCCAGGTCACAGTTGGGGACGGTTGTATTGTTCGCACATAAAACAAAATAGTCGCCCGCAGCCAGATTCACAGCCGGCAGGCTAAAGAGACGATACTGGACCGCGCCGCCCGCGTTGCCATTGACCATTTGAATGCTGTAAGCGCTCAGATCGACGCTGACGCTGTCGTTGTTGCGGATCTCAACGAATTCCGCAGTGTCTGTGCCTGCTTGATCGTAATCGATCTCATTGATCACGAGATCGTTTGCCACGGCAGCACCGACCGTGTCAAAACTGAACGCAAAATCGGACTCCATGTTATCTGGCGGATCGTTCGTGTCCTGATCCGAAACCTGCGCCGCAAAGACGGTGACAGTACAGGATTCGCTATTTGCAAAATCCGCATCCGGATCGAGCGTGAAGGTCGTCGGTCCGCCACTGACGGCTGCCGTGTGCGCGCCGCTGGTTCCACAGGAGATGCCGAACCAGGAGCCGCTCACGTCGACAGCTTCGCTAAACGTGACATCGATGTTTGCAGTCACCGCGACATTGGTCGCGCCATTGGAAGGTGCTGTGCCAGAGACGATCGGCGCGGCATCCCCGGCTCCGAACGACTGTCCCGTGTTCGGGCTGCCGAACGTGTTGGCTGTCGTGGCTGTCCATGTGAAGTCGCCATAGTTATCGCCCGCGCCCGTCAGCTGCAGGGAGGAACCAACTGCCTCGGTGCCAACCTGGCTGACGCCGATGTCGGTACTGGTCACGCCATCTGCGGCGCCGCCCACGCCAACAAAGCTGCCCTCATAGCTGAGGAACTGCACCAACGTGGTGCCATTCACCAATGCAATACCATCGGGTGCGCCGTTCTGGATCCCATTGGCTGGGTAGGTGAGAACCGTCGTGCCGTATCCACCCTGCTGATCCGTGAGGACGCCGCTCAACGGATCGGTATCATACACAGCCCCGTTGGAGCCGTTATAAAGGACAATACTCCAGCCGGTCAGGTCCGTGCCTGCAGGGCCGGCAATTTCAACGGATTCGCCAGTATCCGTTCCGGTATTGTCGTAATGAATTTCATTGATGAAAACTGTTGTGGAGGGATTTGCAAACAAGGGAGGGGCCGCCTCTGCAGGTTGAGCCGCAAACAATACGCTCATCATCAATGCAAATATCAACGTAGTTGAAAACATTTTGTTCAAATGATTACTCATGCTACTCTCCTCTAGTAGTTCGATTGGGATGAATGAAAAGCCGCCATTAAGGCTGATGGATGAAAAGTCCGGTTTTTACGAACGCGAGGCACCTCCATAAAGTTGATCCAATGCCATCCATAGATTGTTGATTTCCCCGGGGAGTATTTATTGTAGGTGAAGCTTAACGAAAAAGCAAGGTGACCTTTAACCTATTGTTCAAACTTGTTTACACATCTTTTACTATCCGGAAGTAGGCTGCATGGAAGCATACCGCAAGGCGGTATAATGCCGCCCATGTCATCGCTTCGCGTTGCGCTCACAAGGATCTGGACCCGCGATAGCAGCATTCTGCTGGGCGGGTTTTTCGTTACAATCCTTCTGATCGTTTACATCTGGTGGCCGCTGGCAGAAGAGTATTTGGCTTACGTCGATTGGAACGGCGAATGGTGGCGCTACATGGACTGGCTCCTGCTCGGCATTTTCGGGTTCATGTCCATTACGATCATCGCCCGCGCGGATCTCAAAACCGATCTGCTGATCATCTTCGTCGGCATCTGCGGCGGGCTGGCGATCGAATCCTGGGGCACGCAGACGAACCTGTGGTTTTATTACACGGAGGAGCGTCCGCCACTGTGGATCATCCCCGCCTGGCCGATCGCGAGTCTATCGATCGAGCGGATCACAAGATTCCTCGATTACGGAGTCCGACGACTCCTGTTGTCGCAAAGTCAGGAGACTTTGCAATCCATCTTTAAACTACTTTACTGGCTGATTTTCGCTGCCTTTCTCAGCCTGATGGTGATCTTCGTTGCCCCAACGTTCGACAAGTCCTATACCTGGTTCTCGCTCGGGTTGTGTGTTTTGCTCGTGCTCACACCGACCGATCATCGTTTTGCGCTGCTTACGTTCCTTGCAGGTGCAGGGCTGGGATATTATCTCGAGTTGTGGGGCACCACCCGTGAGTGCTGGACGTACTACACCTATCAGAAGCCGCCTCTCTTCGCGGTGCTCGCGCATGGGATGGCCGCGGTCGCGTTCTGGCGCGCAGGTCTGATGTTGAAAACGGTCTGGGGGAGATTTGGCCTGGCAAAGCCTCCATTGGCTTCGGCTGGGCTGGAACCGGGTCAAGAATTCATCAAGAAGTGACATACGTCACTCATAATCATCTTGACATGGACTAATTTAGTCCTATAATGTGACCTGCTGGTCATATGACCTGGAGGTCATATTTATGCCCAAACAAACCTTTCTTAACCTCCCCCAGGAAAAGCGTGACACCATCATCAATGCCGCGATTGAAGAGTTTGCCCAGTATGGTCTCGAGAACGCCTCGACAAATCGTATTGTGGAAAACAGCGGCATTTCGAAGGGAAGTTTCTATCAATATTTCGAAGATAAAGAGGATGTGTTCCGGTACCTGATGACGGTGCTGGAACGTGAAAAAATGGATTTCATCAAAGACAAACATCCACCGAGTAATAACATGGATACTTTTGATTATTTTCGGTGGCTGGTCAAAACAGGCATGGAGTTCAACTCTGCCTACCCAAACCTGACACAAGCCATCAGCCGCGTGTTGATTGTCGAGGGTCTGTATTACGGACAGACTTTTAGCGATATTCGCCAGAAAATGACGCAGGCATTTACCATGCTCATTAAACAAGCCATGGCACGCGGTGAGGTAGACCCCAGCGTGGACGTGGACCTGGCTGTCATGATCATGGAGACCTGGAGCAATGCCATCAGCACCTATATTTTGAATGAAGGTACAAAACAGAAAGACTTAATGAAATGGATCCGCTCGGCCAAGACCCAGGAAAAGATCGACAAACTTTTATACGTAATGGAATACGGTTTGCGCAAAACAGAATCGGAATTTACACCGAGCATTTAGAAAGGAAACAACTATGACTTTATACCTACGCCTTGCGTGGCGCAATATCTGGCGGCACCGCCGCCGCACCGTCATCATCGTCCTGGCGATGGGACTCTCCCTGGCCATGATGATGATGTATGACGGGTTGATGGACGGCTTCAACAATGCCATTGCCGCGAATGCGGTCCGTGTCCTGGGGGGCAATGTTCAGGTTCATGCGGAGGGCTACCGCGCCAAAGTGGATAGTAACCCGCTGCTGCCTTTGAAAGATGACACGGCAGTTGTGAAAGCCGCGCTGGCTCAACCGGGTGTGGTCGCCGCCTCCCGCCGCATCCAGACGGGTGGACTGGTCAGCAACCGCGAGGGCGCATTCTCGATGAGTATTATCGGTATCGAACCCGAAGCCGAAGCGCCCGTCAGCCTGATCGCGGAACATGTTGTGGACGGACGTTATCTCGAACCGACCGATGAGGATGCAATCCTGATCGGTCAGGGATTGGCCGACGCACTGTCCATCAAGGTCGGTGACCGCATCACGATGGTGGGCAGCGATGTTCATAAACAGAACCGCCAGCGCACCATGACCGTGATCGGCATTTATGATGTTGGCATTCCGAGCATTGAAAAAGGGACGGCCTACATCTCGCTCGCGGAAGCACAGAGTCTTTTCAACCTGCGCGGACAATCCACCGAGGTGCAGATCACATTGAAACAGGTCGGCACCGAATCGGCTGTGGTTGCGGCGCTGACACCCATGCTGCCCGGCTATGAAGTGGAATCGTGGGAAAAGAACTACCCTGAGCTTGGCACCGCCATCAACCGCAAAAGCATCGTGATGGACATCTTCAGCATCATCATTGTGATGATCGCGGGCATCGGCATCCTGAACCTTTTGATGATGGCCGTCTACGAGCGGACACGCGAGATCGGTCTGCTGGGCGCGATGGGACTCAAGCCGCGCCAGATCGCGACCACGTTCGTCCTCGAAGGCACATTGATCGGACTCGTTGGCGTGGTCGCAGGAGTCGCGATGGGTCTGGCCTTCAACCTGAGCTTCGGGAGAACAGGCTTTGATTACAGCCAGTTTGCGGGGATCACCGAGTATATGGCGTTGATCAGCGGGCGGGTCTATCCCACCCTGGGCGTGGGCAAGCTGTTCTGGCGCGCCGGCGTGATCGCTGTGATTGCCGCGCTCGCGGCGTTCATCCCCGCCGTGATCGCGTCGCGGCGGGAGCCCTCTGAGGCGCTGCATTACGTGTAAAGAGACCTCACAGGTCTTAAGACCTGTGAGATCTATGGACAAGAAAACCATGAACCTATTCAAACTCGCTTATCGCAATCTGGGGCGCAACCGGACCCGTTCTCTGCTTTCCTCCCTGGCAGTTGCTGTGGGTATGTCTCTGCTGCTACTCATGGCATCTGTACTGGAAGGTGAAATGGGCGGCGCGCTCCAGAATACCATCCGCCTGCAAAGCGGACATATCCAGATCCGTCCCGAGTCGTATGAAGAGGGCCAGGTCAGCCTCAAGTGGGAAGATCTGATCGCCGAACCGAATCAGGTGATCGAGAAGATCAAGTCGCTGCCGCAGGTTACCGCGGCAACCCCGCGCCTGATCGCCAGCGGCATCCTGACCATCAGTGATGAATCGAAAGGCGTGCAGATCCTCGGCATCGAACCGGGGTCGGAGGCGAACAAGCCCTTCCAGGATGGGATGCTTTCCGGTGAATTCCTCAACGCAGATGACCGCGAAGGCATCCTGGTTGGTAACATCCTTGCACAGAAATTGAACTTGAAGGTCGGCGAGCAAGTCAACCTGCTGGTCACCACTTCCAATGGCGATGTGAATGAGCAATTGTTCACGATCCGCGGGATTTATACGACCCGGACGCCGGGTTACGATGAAAACACGGTCTTCATGCCGTTAGCTAAAGCCCAGTCGTTCACCGTGACAGAAAATCACGCCAGCACGATCTTTATCCTTTTACAGAATGACGAACAGGCCGAACCCGTTGCCCAGGCGTTGCAGTCCGCGAATTACAAAGTTCTGACTTGGCGCGCGCAAAACGCCTTGATCGTTCAATTCGAGGACTTCGCCGGCGCGTACATGGTGATCCTCTATTTGATCGTTCTGGGAATTACCGCCACTGTTGTCACGAACACACTGGTCATGGCGGTCTTCGAGCGCACGCGCGAGATCGGCATCCTGTCTGCCATCGGCATGAAGGGACGCGGTATCATGGCTCAGTTTTTGGCGGAAGCCACTTTGCTTGCCACCGGCGGCGTGATCGGCGGATTGATCATCGGCGGCGCCCTGGTTGCCTACTTTACGATCAATGGCATTTACATCGGCGATTACGGCGTCAGCGGTGTGCTCATGGGAGAACG
Organism: Anaerolineales bacterium; assembly: GCA_035716785.1. Lineage (GTDB taxonomy): Bacteria > Chloroflexota > Anaerolineae > Anaerolineales > Villigracilaceae > Defluviilinea. The sequence continues at coordinate 2,583 of DASTJG010000323.1, read as the reverse complement.
TATTTATGCTCACCTGACCGTGAGAGATACCGTCAACCTTGCCATCGTTACCTATATTATTACTCTCGTTGCTTCGCTTTATCCTGCCCGGCTGGCCGCCCGCATGGAACCCGTCGAAGCATTACATGGAGCAGGAGTCTAAAATGGAAGTTACAAAAGTTACCAACGCAACACGCATATTCAAGATCGGTGAGGTCGAGACCAAAGCCCTGCGTGGCGTCAATCTCTCGATTGAAGACGGTGAATTCACCGCCCTTGTCGGACCTTCGGGTTCGGGCAAAACCACCCTCTTACAGCTGATCGGTTTATTGGACAAACCAACCTCCGGAAGCGTATTTATCAATGGACAGGATGCGACCAACCTCAACCGCAACCAGCGCGCCGACCTGCGCAAGAACGCCATCGGGTTCGTCTTCCAGTTCTTCGCGCTCATTCCGACGCTGACCGCCTATGAGAACGTCGAGATGCCGCTCCTCTTGAACGGCACCAAGTCGGCGCAGCGCAAAGCACGCGTCAATGAAGTGCTGGAAGCTGTGGGGCTTTCTGACCGCGCCCACCATCGCCCCGATCAGCTCTCCGGCGGGCAGCAGCAGCGCGTCGCCGTCGCCCGGGCTCTCGCGACCAACCCCAAGCTCATCCTGGCCGACGAGCCCACCGCCAACCTCGACACCGAGAACGGCAAACAGGTCATGGATATTATGGCAAAGCTCAACAAGGAGACCGGTGTCACGTTCGTATTTGCAACGCATGATCCGCGCGTCATCAAATATGCCCAGCGGGTTGTGACACTTCGTGATGGGCTCATCGTGGAAAACAACGGAAATGGCGGGACACAGGTAAACAGGTAAACAGGTGTTTACTTGTCTACTTGTATACCTGTTTGCTTATTCAAACCAGGAACATACGAATGAAGAAAGTCTATTTGATCGTAACTATGCTGATCGCATTGATCCTCAGTGCCTGCACTTCAACAGGTTCCACACCAACCACGCTTCCAACTGTATCGCTGGATGACAATGGCTCTTCGCCAAGCAACACAGCCAGCACCTTAGATGCGGTCTCGGCCTCTGCTTTCATCGTTCCACTCAAGCAAGCAGAGCTTTCGTTTGCCAACGTGGGCCGGGTGAAGGCAGTAGACGTGAAAGTGGGAGACCAGGTCAAGGCGGGACAAGTGCTGGTTGAACTGGATACAACGTTACTGGAAGCAAAGGTCAGGGAGGCGGAGGCGAATCTGACGGCAGCCCAGGTCCAAATCAATTATTTAAAGCGGGTGGGCACGGATGAGGTGCATCTCGAATCCGCACAGGCGGAAGCGGATCGCGCCCAGGCGTTTCTTGATTCCGCGAACGCGATCCTCGCGGCGCAGTCCAATCTGGTCGCTCCCTTTGAGGGAACAATTGTTTCGGTGGATATCTCCTCAGGTGAAACAGTCGTACCCGGACAAGTAGTGGTCACAATGGGTGATCTCTCCAGGTTCCAGGTGGAAACCGAAGACCTGAGCGAACTTGATGTACCCCGTGTTCAGATTGGGCAAACCGCCAATGTGTTCATCGAAGCGTTGAACCAGGAATTTTCCGGGAAGGTGACGGATATCTCGCGTGTCTCTTCGACCGTGGGCGGAGATGTTGTTTTCAAAGTGACCATTGATCTGGGTAAACAACCTCAGGGTTTGCTTTGGGGCATGAGCGCGGACGTAAAGATCGAGACCGGAAAACGAGAATGAAACGATTCTATGAGTCAGTTTTCAGTGTGATCCTTATTCTCATCATTGCAGTTAATCCTGTATTTGCTGCATCAAAGAATAATGTTCCCACACAAAAAACTGTGACTGCCTCGGCAGTCATCGTTCCCGCACAGGTGTCAGAATTGGGATTCCTGATCTCAGGAATTGCCAGAGAGATTCCTGTCAGGGAAGGAGACACCATAAAGGCAGGACAAACCTTGATAATCCTGGATACTCCCGACTTACAATTCGCAGTCACTGAAGCGAGGGCCGGCCTGCGTGCCGCTCAGGCAGAGGAAGGCATTCGAAGGAATGAGATCATAAAAAAAATCGTTGTCAGTTACAGGAGGAGCGGCTTCGTATCCGTCGAAAGACTCCGGCTCAGTGTGCCACATGAGGTCCTCGAAATCGCGAATGCAAATATTCAAGAGGCTCGCGCCTCTGTTGATATCGCGGAAGCCAATCTCGCACAAGGGACGCTGAGCGCGCCTCACGATGGAACGATAATTTCGATTGAGGTCATTCCCGGTGAATTCGTTCCAGCAGATCAAGCTGTCATCGCGCTTGCCACCTTAAATACTTTCCAAATCGAAACGACAGACTTAAGTGAACGCGATATACCCAGAGTCCACATTGGTGATTCTGCCAATATTTTTGTGGAAGCGTTGAACAGAAATATAAGTGGCAAGGTCACTGGCATTTCGCCCATTGCCAGCACCGTGGGTGGAGATGTCGTCTTCAAGGTGACGATCGCTCCGGACACACAGCCCGAAGATCTGCGATGGGGCATGACTGCAGAAGTCAAAATCGAAAGTGGGGAATGAACATGGAGACAAAAGTGAAACGACTGTATTGGCTGC
>DASTJG010000322.1:0-6654 GCA_035716785.1 Anaerolineales bacterium | reverse complement strand
ATCATCAAACGGGTGACAATCAATCCTCCGCCCAGCGCGATCAGCAGGGAAAGAAGCACGTATGGCAAGGTTAACTTGACACGAATGGATAAATGGTCAATAAAATACATTTTTTTCAAGAAAATGACCCGGTTTTTTGCGAATGCCGTGGTAATTCTACTCTCAAGACGGTGCCACCTACATTACAGATACACCACAGAAATCAGCGTTTGACATCTCCTGACGTTTCATATAAACTGCCTTGTATGGATATCGATCTTGATCTTTATCGGCATGAAGTGCGTGTTTCGACAAATCCACTGGTCCACAGGACTGCTTCGCTGGTGAGGCTTTCGGCAATCGACATCTTGCCCGATCGTCCACAGCGGACGTTTGTTTTCATTCATGGTTTTGGCGGGCAGGCCGAACAGTGGCATTACCAGCTACAAAAATTTTCCGTCGAGAACCGCGTCGTTGCCCTGGATTTGCGCGGGCATGGACTCTCCGATAAGCCAGGACGCGGCTATGACATGCCTCAACTGGTCAATGACCTGGAAACTGCGCTGACTCTCTTAAAAGTTAAGACGAAATTCGTGCTGGTGGGGCACTCGTACGGCGGGGCGATCGTTACGGAGTATGCCCTGAAGAACCCGGATCGAGTGGAGCGCCTGATCCTGATGGCAACGGCAGGCGAGTTCAAACTTCAACCGATGTTGAAACTGGCTTTGAGCCTGCCGGTCTGGCTATTGAAGATCATTGGACCCTTCACGCACAAATGGTTGTTCGCTCCACCGCACGTGCTCAAACAGCTTTATTTTCAGAACATGTCTCGTTGGAATGGATGGGAAAAGTTTGGCGCGCTGCAGGTACCGACACTGGTCATTCGCGGGCACCGGGACCTCGTCTTTGAGCAAGCGCGGTTCGAGAGGGTAACGGGGTCCATTCCCGGGGCGGAAGAGGCCGACATAGGGGTATCCGGCCATCTGGTCATGCTGGAACGGCACGAGGCGGTGGAACGCGCCATCGAACGGTTCATGTCCGGGGAGCGGCAGCCCTCCTGGCGCGAATCGGTCGATGGGCCTCCCAAACAGAAGCGCGGGCGCGACGCGTTGCGGAGCGAGCGTCCCTGGCTGGAGAATTACGAGGCTGGCGTGCCGTATACAGTCGGGGTTCCCGGCATTCCCCTGCATCATCTGCTGCGTTCGGCGGTGAGACGTTTCCCCAATCGTCCTGCGATCTTCTTCGAAGGAAGCCGTATCTCGTACCGTCGTTTGAACCATGAAGCGAATCGTTTTGCCAATGCCTTGATCGCTCTCGGTGTGGGGAAGGGGACGCGGGTTGTGTTGCTGCTGCCCAACCTGCCGCAGATGGTGATCGGGTTCTTTGGCACGATGAAAGCCGGCGCGACCGCAGTCTTCGTTCCGCCGGTGATCGAGCCGGAAGAGATCGTGCGGCAGATCAAGGAATCCGAGTCCAGTGTGCTGGTCACGCTTTCGACCTGGGCGGGGCTGGCAAAACAGATCCGGGAGGCGAGCGGCGTGCCTCACGTTGTCTTGACCGATCCGGCAGATTACCTTTCGCTCCCAAAGTTCATCATTTCAAGCTGGCGGAATCGCAGCTTCACCTTGCCCAACTCAGTGAAATGGACAGATTTTCTTGGCGGAAGAAGCGACAAGTCGCCCACTGCGGAGATCGAGCCTGCGGACCTGGCCGTCATCCAGTACACGGGCGGGACTACGGCACAGTCGAAGGGCGTGATGCTTTCGCATCGCAACCTGGTGGCGAATGCCCTGCAGACGCGTCACTGGCTGCCTGAGGCAGTTGAGGGTCAGGAAAGATTTCTGTGCGTGGTGCCGATCTTCCATAGTTATGGACTGACAGCAGCAATGAACGTGCCCGTGTCCCTGGGTGCGGCGATGATCCTGAAACCGCAGTTCCAAGTGCTGGACATTTTGAAGACGATCAGGCGTTATCAGCCAACCATCTTCCCCGGTGTGCCGAATATGTACATGGCGATCAACAATTTTCGCGGCGCGCGGAAGTATGGGATCAAATCCATCAAGGCGTGCATCAGCGGCTCCGCGCCCCTGCCTGTGGAAGTACAGGAGGCGTTCGAGAAATTGACGAAGGGGCGCCTGGTGGAAGGTTATGGGCTGACCGAAGCGTCGCCTGTAACGCATGCCAACCCATTGGGCGAGAAACGAAAGGTCGGTACAATCGGTGTCCCGCTGCCCTCGACCGAGGCGGTGATCGTGGACCTGGCGCGGCGCAGCAAGGAAGTGAAACAGGGGCAGATCGGCGAATTGGCGGTGCGCGGTCCGCAGGTTATGCTGGGATACTGGAAGGACCCGAAAGCCACGAAAGAAGTTCTTTCCGCAGATAATTGGCTTCTCACTGGCGATGTCGCGCAGGTGGATGACGATGGATATTTCCGCATCATCTCGCGCAAGGCCGATATGTGGTACCCGAACAACCTCAAGAAGCAGCCCGCCTTCCCGCGCGATATCGAGGAAGTGATCTATGAGATCCCGCAGGTCAGGGAAGTTGCCGCGGTTGCGATTGCCGGACGTCCATTTGCGTTTGTGATCGCGGGCAAAGAGCCGCCCAGCGCGAAGGCGGTCATCGAATATGCCAGGCGGCGTCTGCCTCCACATCTCGTGCCGCGCTTTGTGATCTTTATGGATAATCTGCCTAAAACTTTTATTGGCAAAGTGCTAAGGAGAGAACTGGCCAAACGATATGAGCGACATGCTGAAAAATAGCTTCATCCCAACCAGCGCGAATTACGTCCAGCAGGGGACGGGGAGTCCTGTGGTGCTGGTCCATGGTCTGGCCGCGTCGCTGCACGATTGGGATGACCTGATCCCCGAGCTTGCTGTTCATGGACATGCCTGTTACGCGCTCGACTTGCTCGGTCATGGCGACAGCCCCAAGCCGGACGCGCGTGCCTATGAAATGGACTGGATCTTCGAGCACTTTTTCCACTGGGTGGACTCGCTGCATTTGTCAGAGCCTGCCATTCTGATCGGACACTCGCTGGGCGGACGTGTGGCTCTGGAGTACGCGCGGCGCTTCTCCCCCGCGACCCGCGGCCTGATCCTCGTCAATCCGTTTTATTCTGCCTCCCAGCTGCCTCTGCTCCTGCGCAAAACGTATCGCCACACCAACTTGAGCAAGCTGGCTGTGCATCAGGTACCTGAAAGGTTGTTCCGGTTTTTTGTGGATGTTTCCAGCATGGCCATGGGACACAGTGTCGGCGCTCGGCACTCGTTATCTGAGCGTATCCGCCTCCAGACCGCGCTCGATTACAAGCGGACCGCGCCCGGGGTCTACCATATCCCGAGTGTGATCGCAGATATGACGCCTCATTTGCATGAGATCGATGTGCCAGCACTGGTCGTCTGGGGCGATCGTGACCAGACCCTCGCGCCGGCGTCCTTTTCCCGCGTGGTGGAGGCGCTGCCCAAAGCAAGAGGAGAAATTTTTCATGCAGGGCATGTCCCACACCAATCTCATGCCGCCGCGTTCAACCAGGTGGTAATGAAGTTTCTGAAGGAAATTAAATACTCATAGCACCGTCATTGCGAGCCATGTAGTGGCGAAGCAATCTCATGTGTTATGACAAGTGTATATGAGAATGAGATTGCTTCGTCGTGGCACAAAGCGCCACTCCTCGCAATGACGGTTAGGCGGAAGACGGAAATTAATTTTATCGCCCTTCACTTCCTGTCATTTCTGTCCGGTGAGCTTTTCCGCCTGTGCGATCAAGTCCCCTTCCTTCACGAGCCGCCTTGTGTTTCCAAGAATATTCTCCAGTTCCTCGACAGTAAGTCGTGCCAGGGCGTCGATAGTCTGGATGCCGGCGTCGTTCAGTTTCTTTTCGATTGCCGGTCCGATGCCCTTGATGATTTTTAGATCGTCCTTCCCGGCGTCTGTTCGAATGGGTTTTGTCGAGGGGGTTGTCTGTTTTACAGATTTTGATTCGAGAGATTTGGATTGGAGCCTTGTTTCCAGTGAGCGAATATATTCCCTGAGGGCAGCGTTCTCGTTTTGAATATCTTCGATCTCATTGTCCCGGTAGATCCTGTCAAATGCGATCTTGACCAACCAGCCATAAAGCAATCCGAAAATGAACACTTTGAATGTTTTCATTTTGAGATCCTTCCTTGAAATGTTTATGAGGGAGATGTATGCCGCAATGCAATCTTATCGTAACACAATCTGGTTTGATTCCTGTATAAAATTTGAGAGTGGCTAACAATAGAAACACCATGTCATCTTCGCCTTCGGTTCAGGGTGACATACTAAAATTTTAAGGTTAATCCCCCGTGCGTCCTCTTGTATTCACCATACCCTTATGCTACAATGCGGGCTACCTAAACACTACAGGTACGGGGCTGCGGAACAGAAACGCCCACATGTGGCGGGTACAAATGTTCTAATAATGGAGTGGTTAAACAATGCGGTGTCCATACTGCCAGCATCACGATTCAAAGGTCCTCGATACCTCTCACGACAGCCACGGTGGCATTCGCCGGCGGCGCGAGTGTTTCAAGTGCGGGCAGCGTTTCAGCACATATGAGCGCCCAATTCTGGCAACCCCTCTGATCATCAAGCAGGATGGTACCCGTGAAGAGTTTGACCGCGAAAAACTGGCCCGCGGCATCCGCATCTCGTGTGCCAAACGACCTGTCTCTGCGACCGATATCGAGCGGCTGATCGGTCAGGTAGAGGCGCAACTACAGAAAATGGGCAAAGCTGAAGTATCTTCACGTGTTGTTGGTGACCTGGTAATTAGTGGTTTGAAAGAAATGGATCAGATTGCATACATCCGTTACGCGATCGTCTACCTCGGTCTGGATGATCTCCACGCGCTTCGTAAAGAAATCGATCATTTGCTCGAAAGCTAATTTATGGACAGAGATGTTCCCGCCCTGCTGGGCGGAGTGTCTCTGTCCTTTTTTTGTCGAAATTTACCAACATTTTCAGAGGAGAACATGCCATGGCAAGCAGTAAAGCAGCAACCCCATCCGCGTCTGCGAAAGTACATAATGGACTACTTCCGACACCTCCCATGTCCAGGGGATTACCGAAGGCAAATCTGACGGACAACGCCCGTCAGGTGTTGATGAAGCGTTACGTCCGCAGGGGGGACGATGGAAAACCTGCTGAAACTGTGGAAGAGATGTTCTGGCGCGTGGCCTACCACGTTGCCAAGGTCGAGGAACAGTGGGGTGCAGATGTGCAGAAGCGCACGGTCGAGTATTACCATTTATTGTCCAGCAAGAAATTCTTCCCGAACTCTCCAACCTTTACCGGTGCAGGGACCCCGCTGGGGCAGCTTGCCGCCTGCTTCGTTCTCCCTATCACCGACGATATGGGGCGCGACCCGGCAGGCATTTTCCAAACCTTGCGCGACGCGGCGCTGATCCAGCAGACGGGTGGCGGGAACGGATTCTCCTTCTCTCGCCTGCGGCCGAAAGGTTCCATGGTGAAAACCTCGGCAGGTCAGGCGACGGGTCCTGTTGGATTTTTGCGTGTGTACGATCACGCCTTTGGGGAGATTGCGCAAGGCGGAACGCGCAGGGGCGCCAATATGGCTGTCCTACGCGTGGATCACCCGGATGTGGAAGAATTTATTACCTCGAAGACGAATGAAAATCATATTACGAACTTTAATATATCCGTGGGCATCACCGATGCCTTTATGCGCGCCGTAAAGGATGACAAGGATTGGGAGTTGCGTTTCCCTGATCTTAGCGATATGAAAAAGCACAGTTTCAGTGGAACTTTGGAACAGGCGGAAGCCGCCGGGATCAAGATCAACTCCTACAAAAAAATACCTGCGCGTGAAATCTTTAATAAGGTCGTCAAACAGGCCCATCACAATGGCGAGCCTGGCGTGTTGTTTTTGGACGCTGCCAATCGCGGCAATCCTGTTCCACATTTGTATCCACTGGAATCGACAAATCCATGCGGCGAACAATGGCTCGGACCCTATGAGAACTGCTGTCTTGGCTCGGTGAACCTCAACGAGCACTGCGGACCCGATGGCACTGTCGATTGGGAGCTGCTGCGCCAGAGCGTGGTGCTGGCGACGCAGTTCCTCGACGATGTGGTCGAGTCGAATGCCTATGTGCCTGCCGTGCCGCAGTTGAAGGAAGCCGCGCACCGGGCGCGCCGCATCGGTCTCGGTATCATGGGTCTGGCGGATTTGATGTATCACGTGGGCGTGCGCTATGGCTCGAAAGAGGGACAGGAATTCGGCGCGCAGATCATGGACTTCGTCCGCTACCATGCGATGAAGACCAGCGTCGAGCTTGCCGAAGCGCGCGGACCGTTCCCGGCGATCGAAGGCTCGATCTACGACATGGACAACATGACCTGGAAGCCGCCTCAGTCGCTGGTCCCGTTCGAGCATGACTGGGGCCGGCCCGAGGTCCAGTGGGACGCAATCGTGGATGGCATCCGCAAGCACGGCATCCGCAACGCGGCGCAGACCACCGTCGCGCCGACCGGCACGATCGCCACCGTTGCAGGCTGCGAAGGCTACGGCTGCGAGCCCGTCTTTGCACTGGCTTACATCCGCCACGTCAACGACAACGGCAAGGACCTCAAGCTGACCTACGCCAGCCCGCGCTTCGACGAGGCGCTCAAGGATCTGGGACTCGGCGA
>DASTJG010000321.1:0-3825 GCA_035716785.1 Anaerolineales bacterium | reverse complement strand
TGGACCGGGCTGGGCAGTACCGTGTTCGCGTCTCTGTCTGGAAGCCCGCAACCCATTCACTTCGCCATCTTCTTTGCAGGCTTCCTGGGCGGTGCCGTCCTCTGGTGCTTTTTTATGGCCAGTTTGATCGCTTGGGGACGCAGGTTTGTAACTCCGACCTTCTTTCGCTGGGTAAACTTCGCCTGTGGAATTGCACTGGGTTTCTTCGCTCTGCAACTTGGCTGGAAACTTGTCCAGAATCTGTAGCCATAAAAACTTGCAGGGACGGCAATCCAATGGGAAAATCGGAGTCAATTCGTAGGCAAAGGATCTTTGATATGAAGACCCAATCCTTCCCATCCTCTTCCGAAGAGACCGACCCCCGACTGCTCGAGGCACTGGCAAGCCTGAACCGGATCGGCGGCGCGATCAACCAGCTTGGTCCCAGCGATGCGGGCAGCAGCGACATCAGCCTGCAGTTGATCGTGGAGAGCGCCATTCACGTGGTCCCAGGGTCCTCGGCGGTGATCTATACGTACGATCAGGAGGCAGGCTTGTTCGAGAGGGAATCGCGGGTATCCGCAGAGGCCCTCGGACATGTATCCCCAGCGACCGGCCAGCCTGATGATCTGCCGCGCTCCAACGGAAGTGGAATGCGAACGATCCAGCGCAGGCATAGAATACTCTCTTACGAAGAACCTGATCTTAGCATTCACCCCTATCATGCCGCGCGTGGCGTCAAGGCAGTTGCCTGTTTTCCCCTGATCGTTGCAGAACAGGCCGTCGGCGTTCTCTATATTTACTTGTTTGAAGCGCGCCGGTTTACGCATCTCGAACAACTCATGCTCGATAATTTTGTCAATCAGGCAGCCATGGCAATTTATCATGCCCGGCGCCTGGCCGGGATCCGGCGCGACCTGGCCCGCAAGGAGGAAGACTTAAATCATTTGCGGCGGGCAGCCCTGCTGATCTCTTCGCGTTTGCGGCTGGAGGAGACACTCGAGTCTATTCTGCAGCTGGCACTTGAAGTGACAAATGCCCAGTATGGCATTTTCCGCCTGTTGGACAAAAACGGCGAGTTCCTGGTCACGCGCGCAGCCAGCGGCCTGTATCTTCCGATGGTCGAAAAATTGCCGTTGAGCGGGAACAGTGTGATGGCGCATGTGGCGCGCAATCGGGAACCTTTGCTCATCCCCGATCTGCGTGAGGAACCCTGGAACAAGGTTTATTATCCTCTCGATGCCGGGTTGAAAATGCTTTCCGAACTGGCCGTCCCGCTGATCAATGTCAGTGGGCGCCTGGAGGGCGTTCTCAATCTCGAGAGCCCGAACCTGCGAGCATTTTCGGAAGACGATAAGCATATGCTGCAATCACTGGCGACCTATGCAGTCACGGCCATCCAGGAAGTTCGTTTACTGGATGCCGTGCAGGAAGTCACCCAGTTGCTCCTTTCCCAGCCCTGCCAGAAAGTGCTCGACCATCTTAGCGTGGTTGCCGGTGACCTGCTCAACGCTTCGTCTAGCGCGATCTGGATCCTGGAGGATCAGGAATTGAAGCTGGTCGCATCCAGCGGTGACCAACGCTACGCGGACAGGATCCCGCTCCGGAGGAGTCTGATCGGTCAGGCCGTGATGCGACGGAAACCGGTGGCGACAAATGACATCCTTTCTGATCCGCTCGGTCAAGCCGACGCTCGAAGCTGGTCCCGCGCCCTGATCGTCCCCCTCCTGCTGGGAACGAATGGCCAGGCATTGGGCGCGTTCAGTGTCTTCAGCACAGATCCCCAGGCAGGCCGCTTCACCGAATCGGAATGGGACGAGAAGGTGCTGACCTTCCTGGCCCACTATGCCGCGCTGGCTGTGCAAAACGAGTCCCATCAACAGGCCCTGCGTGTCTCACAGGAACAGCACTGGATCGCCGAAGCCTTTGCCGCCGTCGGAGATGTTTCCGCGAACCTGCTGCACAATATGAACAATAAAGTTGGCACTATTCCAGTACGCATTCAGGCCATCCAGGATAAATACAGTCAGTTACTCAAGACAGATTCGTACCTGGCCAATAATCTGGCAGAGATCGAACACAGCGCGATGGAGTCCATGCAGATCGTGCGGGAAAACCTTTCCCATCTGCGTCCCATCCGCATGGAAAATGTGCGCGTCGCGTCCTGCATCGCCGAAGCTATTCAAACTACGCAAGTGCCCCCCGCCGTTCAGATCAAAATGGAGCGGCTGGAAGGTCTACCGATGGTCAAGGCAGGGAAACAGAGCCTCACGTTCGTATTCAAGAACCTCGTCGAAAATGCGATTGCCGCTATGCATGCAAATGGGTCGATCATCATTCGCGGTTCATCAGATCCCGAGGCGGTTGAAGTGAGCATCACAGACAGTGGTCCCGGCATTCCACCCGACCTGCATGACAAAATCTTCGAGCTGAATTTTTCGGGACGTTCGGGCGCCCACCCGGGCAAACTTGGCTTTGGACTGTGGTGGGTCAAAAATCTGATGGCGCGCCTGGGCGGCTCTGTGACTGTGGAAAGTGACGGCCGGCACGGGACAACCTTCCTTTTGCGCCTGCCCTGTGCAGAAGTGGAGCGTAAAACATGACGGCACCGACCCTCAAGGCTGTGGTCGTTGAGGACGATCATTCCTGGCAGCAGATCTTAAGTGAGTTACTTGCAGACTGCGGATTGGAAGTGGATATCGCCGGAAGTTTGGAGGAGGCGTCCCTCGCCCTGAAAGCCCAGCCGCATCGTCTTGCCGTGGTGGACCTTTCCCTTTCCCCGAACGATCACAATAACCTTGACGGCTTGCGCGTGCTGGATGAAGTTCGCCGCCTCGACCCGAACTGCCGCGCCATCCTGCTGACCGGCTTTGCAACCGTTGAAATTGCCGTTACCGCACTGACAGACCATGGTGCTTTCACTTTTCTGCGAAAGGAAAGTTTCAATCGTGGCCAGTTTCGCGAGATCGTGAATCGCATCCTGGTGAGTCCACCGAATCTTGCTCCGGACCCCTCTCCTGCCTCTACAACAAAAACATCTCCGCCGCTCAGCAAATTTCAACCAACGCCAATTAGGCGTCCACATGACAAAGCCCTGGTCGTAGAGGATGACGCCGGCTGGCGAAATATTCTGGAGGAACTCCTCAAGGATGCTGGATTCCAGGTACGGGCCTGTGCAAGCTTTGGCGATGCTCATGGTTATCTTCGTAAGGAAAAGTTCACGCTGGCCGTCCTGGACCTATCCCTCAGCGGAACAAACAGCTATGCCTGGGAAAAGAACGTAGCCGACCAGGATCTGGACGGCTGTCAATTGCTTGCCAGCGCTCGCGACGAGGGGATCCCAACGATCGTGGTGAGCGGGATTACAGAACGCGAAGAGATCGAGCGGATCTACTCTGAATACTCGATCTCTGCCTACATCGAAAAACAAACCTTCGACCGTTCCGTCTTCCGGCGTGTGGTCGCAGAGACAAAGGCAGCCAGTAAATCACTGGATGAGTTGGGGGCACTCACCGACCGCGAGCGCGAAGTGCTGGATCTGCTGGCACAGGGACTGACCAACAAGGAAATCGCGGAAAAGCTGGTGATCACCACCAACACAGTCAAACGGCATCTGAAGGCGATTTTCGAAAAACTGGACGTTCACACCCGTTCCGCCGCGACCGCCAAAGCAACCGGACGATAAGCCTTTTCTGATTTTCCAGGTATAAGGGAGAATAAAATTAGCCGCGAATGACACGAATTCGCGCGAAGTTTTTAAGCCTTCGCGAAAATTTTCGTCAATTCGCGGCTGTGGTTTTGAATCTTCTGACTACGCTATGACCAATGATTTTGCTACGCTGACCG
>DASTJG010000320.1:0-10184 GCA_035716785.1 Anaerolineales bacterium | reverse complement strand
TTTTTTTCGTCACGCCTCGCCCGGACGATCGCGCTGGTTTTGATCCTCGGCGCGGCGCTGGCGATCCGGCTCTACGACCTCACCGACCTGCCGCTTGATTTTCATCCTACCCGCCAGCTGGTCTCGATCATCAAAGCGCGCGGTTTATATTACGACACAGAGCCTGAAGGGATTCCGTCCTGGGAAGTAAAGATGGGCAGGCGGCTTGCAAAACTCAAAGCCGATGTGGAGCCGGTGGTCTTTGAACATCTTGTTGCTAATACCTATCGTTTTACCGGCGAAGCACTCTGGGTCGCGCGAGTATATTCGTCCTTGTTCTGGCTAGTCGGTGGGATCTTTCTTTTCCTGCTGGCGCGTGAATTCGTTTCATTTGAAGGCGCACTCGTCTCCACAACCTATTATTTGATCTATCCCTACGCCGTCATCGGCAGCCGGAGCTTTCAACCTGACCCTTTGATGGTGATGCTAGTACTGGCTTTCTGGTGGGTCTTCTCGCGCTGGATACACTTTCCGTCATGGCTCCATGCACTTCTCGCGGGACTTCTGGGCGGGTTCGCGATCTTCATCAAGTTTTCTGCTGCCTTCTTTGTGATCGGCGGCGCGCTGGGACTGGCGCTATCGCGTTTCATGTTGCGCGACCTGCTGCGGAATGTCCAGATATGGGTGATGGCCCTGCTCGGCGCGTTGCCCGCTTCCATTTATCTGGTGTATGGCATTTTCATTCGAGGCGATCTTGCTTCCCAATTCAAAGGACGTTTCGTCCCTGCACTGCTGGTGAGTCCCCATAATTACCTCCAGTGGGAAGTAAAAGCGAGTATGGCTGCCGGTGGATTCTTTATCATGCTGGCTTTGCTTGGTTTTTTCCTGAGCAAAGATCGGCAGATGCGAATCTTCCTGTATGGTCTATGGAGCGCTTATATCTTATATGGACTTATCTTTAATTATCATATTGCCACTCACGATTACTATCATTTACCGTTCATTCCGATTGTGGGATTATCGCTGGCCCCGCTGGGGGAGTGGTTCTTCGCTCATTTAACGGAAGCGACTCCCCAACGTTGGATGCGAAGCGCCGTATCCATCATCCTGATCTTCGGGTTGTTCTCCGTGTTGTGGGATGTCCGCAATCAAATGAAAGCAGTGGATTATCGCCATGAAGCTGCGATGTGGGCGGAGATCGGCGCGCAGTTCGATGACGACGAGCGTGTCATTGCCCTGACGCAGGATTACGGCTCCCGCCTCGAATACTGGGGCTGGCGCAGGTTTTCGACCTGGCCCTATGTTGGCGACACCGGCTATGCCAACATTCGCGCAGGCGTATTTTCCTTCGACGACCTGTTCGAACGCTATTCCGGGAAGATGAGATATTTTCTTGTGACTGATTTCGATGAATTCGACAAACAGCCGGAACTCAAAGAGCGTTTGTTCAGTTCTTATCCTGTCTATCTGGAAGGGGATGGCTATTTGATCTTTGATTTGAAAAATCCGCTGCAACAGGATTCGAACGCCTCATGACCTCGCCGGAACTTTCCATCATCATCCCCGCTTATAACGAGGAAGCGTTGATCGCCAGTACCCTGGACGGCCTGCAAACATACCTCTCGACGCGCCCGGAACGGTATGAAATTATCGTTGTGGATGATGGCAGTCAGGATAAAACAACGGAGTCGGTCAGGCAATGGCAGGGGTGTAACCAGGCGGAACTCCGGCTGCTGGTGAACTCACAAAACCTGGGGAAGGGCTTCTCGATCCGACGGGGCGCACTGGAAAGCCGCGGACAGTTCGTCATCTTTACGGATGCTGATCTGCCTTATGAGCTGGAAGCGATCGACGAATTCCTGAAGGCCTTGCGAAACGGCTGCGACCTGGCCGTCGGTTCGCGCGTCCTGCCCGGTTCACAGGTGAAGGGTGTGCCCTGGTTTCGCTTTATTTCCGGTCAGATCTTTTCGTGGATGGTACAGGCTGTGTTGTTCCGGGGACTTCCTGATACACAGTGCGGATTCAAAAGTTTTCGCTCGGACGCGGCAAAAGAAATCTTTCGGCGTTTGACGATTGGCGGTTTTGGCTTTGACGTGGAAATGCTGTATATTGCCCGTAAACTGAAGTTTGTCATTCGGCCCGTCGCGGTGCGTATGATCGACCATCGCCAGCGCAGCCGCGTCCGCCTGATCGTTGACTCGTTCAGGATGTTTGCCAACCTGTTCATGGTCCGCTGGAATGACTTACAGGGCAAATACAAGTAGGAGATCCCAGAGTGTCTTTTGATTATCATTCCGTGGCAGGGGATTATCAGTATCGTGCCCTGCATTCGGGACATCCGATGCAGCGCTTCTGGCACGCCGGTAAACTGACCATGATCGACCAGTTGATCCGCCCGCATTTGCGGGCCGGGTCGCGCCTGCTCGAAATCGGATGCGGTGCAGGCAACCTGTTGGTGCAGGCCAGTGTGCCGGGAAGCTACCCGGTGGCACTCGATTTGTCGCTGCAGGCACTGACGTTCGTCCGCTCGCGATTGCGGGAGGCAACGTTCGGAGATGGAGCGCCCAGCGGCTTTGCCTGTACGCAGGCGATCGGGGAATCGCTCCCTTTGGTGGACGGCAGCTTTGACTGTGTGCTGCTGTCGGAAGTTATCGAGCATCTCGATGCGCCGCAAATCTCGATCCATGAGGCGGTACGCGTGTTGAGACCCGGTGGACGGCTCCTGGTCACCACGCCGAACTATCGCAGTTTTTGGCCCCTGATGGAATGGCTCGTGGACCGCCTGAACATGGCGCCCAAGATGGCCGGAGAGCAGCATGTTAGTCGTTTCCAGCCTTCGTCTTTGAAACAGATGCTGGTGGAAGCTGGTCTGCAGATGGAATATTCCGGTTCCATTTACAACTTCAGCCCGTTCCTGTCCCTGGTTTCGTTGCAGCAGGCCAGGCGCCAGTTGCAGCGCGAATTGGATCGCCGTTCCACATTGGGTATGATCCTGGTGGCGGTGGCCGTAAAACCATGAACTTTCAACGATGAATAACTGGCATTCTTGTATGAAGCAACGATTTTCAGGAGAACAACTCTTCCGGTTGGCGCTTGTCCTCGGCGTGCTCGCCGCTTTGATCCCGCTGGTCCTGTATGCCTATCTGGGTATGTTTTCGCGTTATGGCAGTGACGATTACTGCCTCTCTGCATTTTTCCACCAGGATCATCTTGGCCGTGCAATGATCGAGCGCTATAACACGTCCTCCAGCCGGTACACGAATATCCTGTTTATCGGTCTCGTTGACAAGGCCTTCGGCTGGTATAACGTGGTCATCCTGCCGGGGTTGATGATCGCCCTGCTTGTGTCCGGGTTGTACCTCTTCCTGAAGGAGATCGGGGAAATGATCGGGTTGAGATGGAGTCGCTGGCTGTTCTTGCTCCTGTCCCTTTTGCTGTCCTACTTTTCGATTGTGCAGGCCCCTGACCTGTATGAAACCCTGTACTGGCGTGCGGGTATGACCTCGCATTTTGCGCCGGTGGTGTTCATCCCTTTCTTCGGCGCCTTTTTACTCAGGCAGATCAGGAACGCAAAGCAGCGTTTTCCCTCGATTCTGATCCAGGCTGCATGTTTTGTAATTCCTCTTCTGATCGGCGGACTTTCTGAACCTCCTACAGCGCTGATGATCACCGTACTGGTCCTGGCGATCGGCGCGGCTTGGTGGTGGAGCGACGCTCGCCATCGCCGGTCGGTTCTGATGATCCTTGCCTGGGCGTTGGCGGGCGCGCTGATCGCGTTGATCGTGATGGCAGTCGCGCCTGCGAATTCCATTCGAACGACGACTGCTCCCCCCGGTTTGATCGAACTGGTCAAGAGAATTATCACTTATCCGGTTTTCTTCATTGTCGATACACTGCGTACACTTCCCTTACCTACGCTGGTTTCGGTCGTACTGCCGCTGCTGCTTTTTTATGAGCAATACGTTCATTCCTCTGAAGCACTTTCGAAAGAAGCGCGCAAGCGTCTCGGAATTCTTTTGATCCTTGTACTGTTGCTGACCCATCTCTTCATTGCTGCCAGTTTTGCGCCGAGTGCTTACGGCCAGTCCTACCCGATTGCCCGTTCCCGTTTTATTGGCAGGCTGTTGTTGACGGCCGCTTTCATGATGGAAGGTGCGTTGCTCGGTGTGCTGGCTGCCGAAGTAAAAGTTTTTCAGTCCACGTATCTGCGTGGAGGCGCGATGGTTGCATTAATTCTCCTTGCTCTTTATCCTCTCCGAACCGCCTGGCGGGTCTCCGCGGAGATTCCTGATTACCGCGAATATGCCGTCGGCTGGGATGAGCGTGATGCTGAGATCCGCAGGCTGAGAGCGGAAGGTGTCCGGGATTTGACCGTCCGATTTTTATCCGCGGAACGGACCCAGGATCTGGGCGATCGTAGCGAGTTTCGGCTGAATCGCTGTGCTTCGATCCTCTACGATATAGATTCAATCGTTGTCAGACCTATGAAGAAATAATCGAGATGACCGACAATACACTCACTCCCATTTTGGTCACAGGCGCGCATCGCAGCGGCACCACCTGGGTTGGCAAAATGCTCGCCGCCGATGCAGGTACCACCTATGTCAGCGAACCCTTGAACGTCCTGCACCGCCCCGGTGTTTTTCGTGCAAAGGTCAATCACTGGTATCAGTATGTTTGTGATGAGAATGAGAGTGAATATCTTCCGGCATTTCAGGAAACGCTGGAGTTCGACTATCATCTCTGGGATGAGATCCGCTCGATCCGTTCGCGCAAGGATTTTCTGCGGATGGGACGCGATTTCTTCATGTTTTACAACGGGTTGATGCGCGGTCAGCGTGCCTTGCTCAAGGATCCCTTTGCAGTCTTTTCCGCGTCCTGGTTTGCAAAACGATTGAATTGCAAGGTCGTTATCACGGTCCGCCATCCCGCGGCATTTGCCAGCAGCTTGAAGCGCCTCAACTGGACGTTTGATTTTCAGAATCTGCTGGATCAGCCTTTGCTGATGCGCGCTCATCTGGAGCCTTACCGGGAGGAGATGCAGTCGATCCGGCCGGACGATGTGATCGGCCAGTCCGCACTGCTCTGGAAGCTGATCTACCGCTCGGTCCACGCGGCCCGGCAGCTGAATCCCGATTTCATTGTCGTTCGCCACGAGGACCTTTCGCGTGACCCCGTCGCTGGCTACCGCGACCTGTACAATTCTCTGGGATTGGAATTTACCCCGCGCGTAGAAAAGCTCATCATCAACGCGAGCAGCTCCGAAAATCCGGCGGAAGCCTCGCGTAGAAATATCCACGCGGTCAAACTGGATAGTCGCGCCAATATAGTGGGTTGGAAAAAACGGATGACCTCTGAAGAAATAGATCGCATTCGCGAAGTGACCGAGGAAATTTATCCACTCTACTATTCCGATGCGGACTGGTAGTTCGATGCTGTACAATAGTCTGCAACTTGCTATTCGATCATGTTAGTTTCAATTATCACACCCTCGTATAATCAGGCGCCTTACCTCGAAGAGACGATTAAGTCCGTGCTTGCACAGGATTATCCTTGGATCGAGTATGCGATCGTGGATGGTGGTTCAATAGATGGGACGGTTGAACTTATCAAGAAATATGAGGATAAACTTGCCTGGTGGGTCAGTGAAAAGGACAAAGGCCAAACGGATGCCATCAACAAGGGGTTCACGCGCGCGAATGGGGAGATACTCGCCTGGCTCAACTCCGACGATACCTATGAGCCGGGCGCGGTCAGCGCGGCGGTGAAATATTTGCAGGAACATCCCGAGGTCGGGATGGTGTATGGGGATTGCAATTTCATCGACGAGTCCGGGCGCGTGATCGGCAAATTCAATTCCGCCCAGACCAGTTACCGGTTACTGCGCCAGGGTTATGCCCACATTCCACAGCAGACCATGTTCTTCCGTACAGAATTGTGGAGGCAGGTGGGCCCGCTCGACCCGTCCTTTTACTTTGCCATGGATTATGATCTGTGGACGCGTCTCGCGGCGCGCACAGAAATAAAATATGTCCCTCAAACCTGGGCGAACTTCCGATTACATACTTCTGGGAAGACCATTCAGGCCGATGATCGCTGCTGGCCCGAAATGCTGCGAGTCCATTATCGTGACGGAGGCTCCTTCTTTTCCGTGATCGTCGCGAAGTACTACATCCGAAAATTGATCGCGCCGCTCTGGAACTGGCGCAGACGCAAATTGTTGAAAACGTAGGGGCGTGGTCATCACGCCCAAAAAGGAAACATGCACTGGCTCTTCTCTCCTCCCTCCATCGATGACCTCATTCGCCTGCTCAAGGCCTGGCGGTTCTGGTCGGTCGGCGCGCTCGTTGGCGCGTTGATCGCCGGGACCATTTACTACATTGCCCCGCCTCCATACCGCGCCCATGCAACCGTCCTGGTGGATTTCAATCTCGAACAGGCCTGGCCTCAGGAAACGGACCGCCAGCAGTTCTACTACCTCGAGCGTGAAACGCGCAAGCTGGAAGAGATCGCCCAGTCGGATGCCGTGGTGGAAGCCATTGCCGAAACAGTTGGGGATATCACAACACGGGAATTACGCAGTGGAAAGCTGTTGCTTGGCCAACCTGCAGAGGGTGGCTGGCATTTCTACGTGGACGACAAAGATCCGGAGCGCGCCGCCGTACTTGCCTCCCGGTGGGGGCAGGTGTTTGTGGAACAAGTCCATCTCCAAGTTGGCGCGGCAGAGGGATTGAACTCGTTCATCGAAGCGACCTTGACCCAGTCCGCGCAGCCGCCCAGGGACCGGAGTATCTCCCTCAGCGCCTATCTGTTTGTGGGTGCAGTCGCGTTCCTGGCAATCGCCTCGTTTTTCGTTTTGTTTTTCTCCAGCTCAAAATGAAAAGCTCTGTAGTCTCTGTGGCAAAGATCGAACGCTTTCTCTGGGGCGCGGCGTTATTTACACTACCCGTCACAAGCTTCCGCTATTTCCCATTTCTGGGAGAAGGTACTTACGTTCGCCCGCTGGCGCTTTATCCTGTTGGATTGCTTCTCTTAATTGTGTTCTTTCAGGTGACGCGTAAAAAAGCCTCCATTCCGCGCGCGGGCACGTTGATCCCTCTGCTCGGGTTTGTACTGATCGCACTAGCGGCGACGGTGATCGGTGCTCTGCTCGACCCGCTTCCCCTGCGCGGACAGGACTATTTTGGACGTGTGATCCGTGCCTGGGTAACGCTGGTGATCGGTTTATCCTTTTTCATCGCGGCCATCTGGATGAACCGCAGCGAAGAGGATCTGCGATTTTCCATCAAGTGGCTGCTGGCCGGTTTTGTGGTGGATATTTTATGGAGCGGCGTCCAGTCGCTCGCTTTTTATACGCCGCTGCTCAAGAAGGTGACGGTCACACACTGGCAGCGTGCCTTCTCGATGCGTGAACTGGTCAAGACCAACCGCGTTTCGGGGATGGCCTATGAGCCTGCCTGGCTGGCCGGTCAGATCGCGACCGTTTATTTGCCCTGGCTCTTTGCGTCGCTTCTCACCCGCCTGCGCGTGACCCGCTTCAAATGGCTCGAGGTCGTCCTGCTTGGCTTCGCCGCTTTATTATTGCTGGCAACTTTTTCACGCGGCGGATTGCTTGCGGCAGCAGGCGCCACTGTATTAACATTTCTGCTTGTCGGCCAGGCGGAGTTGCGTGCTGTATGGCAGTGGTTCATATCAGGTTTTCATCGCAGGGGCGGGATGACCCCGCCCTTACTGCGCGCTGGCGTGGTGGTCCTGCTCCTCGGTGCATTGGCAGGCGCGGGATTGTTCCTGAGCCAAAAGGGATACATTACACGCTTGTTCAGCACGCAGGCTGAAAGTGTCTCCGATTTCATTATCGAAAATTCGGCCGGTGCGCGCGCAGCCTACAACTATGGCGGATTGGGTGCTTATACAGAGAACCCGATCACAGGCGTGGGACTCGGCGCGAGCGGTTTTTATATTTACGACCATCTGCCCGATTGGGCATTGACGACCGTGCCGGAGATCGCCCGCCAGCTCAGCCCTGAAAATCGTTTATATCCGAATCCGAAAAACATGTACATCCGTTTGCTGGCAGAGACCGGTTTGCTGGGCTTCTTCGTTTTTATGGCCTTCCTGCTTTCAGTGCTCGGTGACGCCTTGCAGGCTTTGCAATCCAAAACGCCGATGGCACACTATCTCGGGATTGCCGGGATATTCTCATGGTTTGCCATCGCGTTCTACAACAGCACACAAGACTCGTTTGCCACACCCAATATCTGGATCAATTTCGGCATTCTCGTGGGGATGACTGCCTTTACATCTTTCCCTCGCGCTGAGCGGAGCGTTAGCGCAGACGAAGCGCGGGATGAGGGGATCAAGGAGCAATGATGATCGTACTTTCCGTGGGGATGCCACGCGCGGGCTCTGGCTGGCACTATAACCTTGTTAATGACTTGATGAAGACAACCGGCTGTGCCGATGCGCGCGACATTCGCGAACGCTATCACCTGCAAAGTATTCTGACGGAAGTGAATTGCAATATCGGTGTGCTTTCGGCGCGACGATTGGCGATGGTGGCGTTGCCCGCGTTGATGGGAAACACGTTTGTGATCAAAGCCCACGCCGGGCCGACCTCCGCTTCGCGCCTCCTGCAGCGCCTGGGCCTGCTCCGCATCACCTACATTTACCGTGACCCGCGCGACGCCATGCTTTCTGCTTACGATTACGGTCAGCGCGCCTTGAAAAAGGGACATCCAAACGCCTTCTCGCACCTGACTGATTTTCAGAAAAGCGTGGATTTCATCATGGAGTATGTCCGCATCTGGGAGAAGTGGGTGAATGAGAAGGGTGTGCTGATCGCTCGCTACGAAGACCTGCTGACCGATTATGAGGACGAAGCCACACGTCTGGTTGGATTCCTCAAATTAAACGGGACCAACCCTGAGGTCCAGAAGGTGATCGATAGTTATCGTCCTGGTACAGCCGAGGGACAGCAGGGTCTCCATTTCTATAAAGGCAAAATCGGACGCTTCCGTGAATCCTATGGCGCTGAAGAGCAGGCAATTTTGAAGGAAAAGCTGGGGAGTTATTTACAGCGCATGGGGTATGAAATTTAGCATGCAGGATATTACTATTCTGTAAGCAGGAAGCTGGATTTTCAGCCCTTATTTTCGAGTATCATTGACCCATGCGCAAATTTGAAACTCCGTACGTCGCCGACTGGCTCGCCGCTTCCGTGCGTTGGATCGTGCTGGTTGGTTTAATTATTGCGGTTGCGCTGCGCGGGCAATTAAGCGGTCCGCTGCTTTGGCCTCTCGTACTCATCTTCCTTTGGAATGTTGTGATGAGCCTGCTGGCTACTTTTAGCATCCGTGCAGGCAGATATCATCGCCAGATCATTTTTGTTGTAGATTTCCTGCTCGCTGCTCTGGCCTTCTGGCTGGAAGGTGGCTTCCATGGCGCGGCGGCCTGGGTGGGACTGATACCCATCCTGACAGGCGCGATCTATTTTGAGATGTGGGGAGCATTCCTTGCGGCAGGCTTATTCACCCTATGGCAATTCTATGTTTCGCAAGATCTCTTTTCAGGGGATGTCACCCTGGAATCGTTCAGCGATCTTGCCTGGACGCTGGTCGTCGGTATCGTCAGCGGCCTGGGCGGTCGTTTTGTGATGAGCCGCCTGCGCACCTCCCGCCGAACCCGCCGGGATGTGGAGGAGCGCCGCCGCCATATGGAAAGTGAACGCCTGCGTGCCATTTATGAATTGACCTCCACGCTGACGGCAACCCTCAGTTACAAGCATGTGCTTGATTCGGCCCTCGACCTGAGCTACACCGCGCTGGATCCGAATCCTGACCCTGATGAGCCTCATCAGGATGAACGGCTGGTGAGCGCGGTCTTCCTGTTCAGGGAGAATACATTGCAGATCGGGTCGGCACGGCGATTCACAAATGCGGACCTGCGAATCACCCTACCGGGAAATGATGGCATACTTAAAAAGGTGTTGGAAGGAGCGGATGCAGTCCTGTCCACGGATATTGGTTACGATCCCGAACTCGGCCGGATCGTAGCGCTGCGTTCCTGCTCCTCCGCGTACTGTTTTCCTCTACGGAGCGGGTACAACGTGTACGGCGCGATGCTGTTTGCCCACCCTGACCCGAATTATTTCACAACCGAGCGCTGCGGCCTACTGGATATCATCGGCCGCCAGGCTGTGATCGCGG
>DASTJG010000319.1:0-9922 GCA_035716785.1 Anaerolineales bacterium | reverse complement strand
GACATGATGGAGATAAGATATTCTTCGTCCAAATCCGAAATAAAATCAGACACATACGATTTCACACTTTTGATCTGTTGTCCATGCATGCTGCTGCTGGTGTCGATCAGGAAGACGATATTTGCATTGGGGGTTCTATAGATCGGTTTTGAAACTTTTGCAGTGGAGGACCCTGTCACTTGTCCCAAATCAAAAGTTAGTGCTAACTGGTACCACCTCTCGAGCCACGGAGGATCGAGAAATGCCATAACAATGATCCCTGCCAGACTGATCCCTGCCAGGGTCAACATTCTCACCCTTCCTGGCTTGCGTTGAACGACTGATCCTTGAAGGTCAACCGTAGCTCCCTCGATCAGTATTCCCGGCCCTTCGACGAGTACTTCCGGAAGTTCCTGTAACGTTTCGGCAGCCCGCTCTTCAGGCGCGGACTCTTCGCTCTTCGCGCTGGACGTAGATATCTCTGGCAGCGAGCTTTCCTTCCTTTGTATGCTCGCGCCGACCTGATCTGCGCGCCCCTGCAAGGCATACATGAGCATGTCATAGCCAAGCTCTGCGAACAAATCCACCCCATGCCATTTTTCCAGATTCTCCGGCCGTTCGCATTCTTCCAGGTACACAGGGATCACAAAGAGTTCGTCCTTCCATTGCTCGATGGCATCGTCGAAAGCTGCCTGCACTTCTTTTCGTCGAGATTCCCCTTCAGTGGATCGGCCCGAAAGACAAGCGAAAACAACATCGGCTTCGCGAACCGCCTGGTAAATTTCATGTTTCCAATCCTGGCCTGGAAGGATCTTTTCCTTAACAAGCCGGGCATCCACGCCATCTTTGATCAGGCGCAGATACAGATCTCGTACAACCTCTTTGTCTACTGGTACATGATAAAGAAAGACTTTGAGTGGGCGATTCATTTCAGGCATTTCGTATTCCCAAAAGCCGTGAGGCAGGAGTATACGCAACATCAATTAGATAAGCATGAGACACAAACATTAATGACTCGTGCTAGAAAGCCAAAGTTCCGTCCTCTTCGGGCAAGCAGGGAGAACGGTGGGCATTCGCAGATAAGCCGTGGACAGCGTGCTTTATATTATCTATGCGCAAATTTCATGACAAAAGCATTACAACTGACGTTTTTGATAGGTGGCAGTACTCTGGTACTTGCCTATGCTATACTGCCATCAGAGGAGAACCTATGATCGATCCTACTCAACTTCCGATCCTCCTGAAGGCGATCGATTTCGTGTTCGAAGAGGGACGTAAAATCCTGGAAGAGCGCCGCGAACGCAGAAAGGCGCAGGAAAATCCCCCCAAAACAGAAATACAGGCACCGGTCCCAGAGTCCCCTGCCCCGGAGACCCAGCCTACAGAGGAGATCAAGCAGGACTTGCTTGCCTCGAAAATCGATGAAATCCTGTGGAAAAACCACGAAATGGACGTTCAGCACCTGGTCAGATTGCTGGAAACGTACTCTCGCAACTACCAATTGGCTAAGGAACAATATGCCAAATGGGGCAGCGCCCTGGTGCCTCCGATCATTGTCAGCAACATGAATGAGGCGGAGAACTCCATGCTTGAGACCATTAAGCAGCTTGAAACCGTCCTCTCGAAGGTTTACAAGAAAGAGATCCACCTGGCTACATAAAAGGGTATGACATGGACAAGGAAGAAATTATTCATCTCGAAAGGATGATTGATTTACACAAAAAAAATCTCTACGTCCTGGAGGAAATGCTGGCAAAATACGGTGCAGATCAACCTCTGCACCTCGTCAACAGCGTGACAATGGAAAGGGAGGCGATTGCTCGATATAGTAAACAGATCAAGAACGTTACATCTACAGCCAAAGAAGAGGAAAAATCGAGCGCACTGGCCAACCTGCCCAGACGGCCCTATTTCGTCGGCAGAGACGAAGAGATCAAGACCATTTTGGGGTCCCTGCAGCCGAACAGCCGGACGTTCATTATCGGGATCGAGGGGGTCGGCGGGATGGGGAAATCTGCGCTGGCCATCGAGGTCAGCCACCGCTGCATCGAGAACGATCTTTTCGAAGCCGTGATCTGGATCTCCGCCCAGGAATCGATCCTCACCTTGCACGGGATCGAGCCGGTCATCCCCGAAGCCAAAACGCTTTCCGACATCCTGATCACAATTGGCGCCAGCCTGGGGAATCCCACCATCGGCAATCTGTCCCTTCAGGAGCAGGTTCGGCGGGCTTATGCGCTGCTCGCAAGGCAGACGACCCTCCTGGTCCTCGACAACTTCGAATCGTTGTCGAAGAACGAACAGCGCGACATCCTCGATTTTCTCCGCAAGTCCCCCATGACTCTCAAGGTCATTATCACCTCGCGGGAAAGGGTGTCGGAGGGACAGGTCATCCGTCTCCCTGGACTGTCGTTTGAAGAAAGCAATGCCTTATTGGAATGGGATGCCCAGCAGAAGAACATCCACCTCACAAAAGACCAAAGCAAATATCTGGTGAATTTCACGGGCGGTCTGCCCCTGGCTCTGCTCTGGGTGCAGGGACAGATCGCCGTGCTCGGCTACTCCGTGACACAGGTATTGGACAAATTGAGCCTGGATGCAGATATCCCGATCCTGCAATACTGCTTCAACCACAGTTGGAGTTTGCTCGGCGAATCAGATGCAAAGAAGCTGTTGTTCATTCTGGCGCTCCTGCCCGATCCCGTTTCCAGGGACGCCCTCCAGGAAATTGCCGGAATCCTGACGAACGAACACTTTGGAAATGAGATCAGTCACCTCTTACAGTTATCTCTCATCGAGCACGACCATGACAGGGATTATTTCAGTATTTTGCCGTTGACGAGAAGATTCGTCCGCACGCAATTTGTGGGGAACCGAAAATTCATTAAGCAGGCTGAATACAAGACTGTCCAATATTATGTCAAGCTTCTGTCCCAAAAAAGCGGCTTTAGAGAGTGGCGGGGGTATGACGATCTTTTGCAGGAACGCAACAATATCCTGAGCGCGGCGCAATGGTGCTACAAGTCATTACAAAAAAAGCAAACCAGGCCCGATACGTTGACGAAGCAGTCCAGAAGCATTGCGGAGATGCTGGTGCGGATCGGCACTCAATTCGGCAGTGTCCTGTGGCAGCGCGCCTATTGGTACGACCGCATGACCCTGGCGCATGCAGCACTGTATGCCGCAAAATTGATCTCAGATTGGAAATCTGTCAGCACATTTGCCCGGAATATCTCCTGGATCTACTTCTACCAGGGAGATTACTTGAGAGCTTTACACTGGGCTGAAGAGTCCCTAGCGGCCATCACACAAACAGAGGATGAACTGCTCATCGCAGCGGCCAAACGGTCGCTGGGGACTGTTGAGCTGCACCTGGGGAACTTTGACCGTTCTGAAGCATTATTGAAAGATGTGCTGAAGACGAGTGAAAAATTTGCCAGCGATGACTATGGGATCTACAGTAAAGGCTTCGCACAGTACGGACTGGGCGAACTCGAGTATGAACGCGGCAACATCAAAGGCGCCAAAGAATGGTATCAAAAGGCCCTGGCCACCTGGCAGGACCCGGTCCGCAAGGATCCCGTTCGCCACATCAGTTACGCGCTCAACGGGCTGGGGTTTGTTGCCTTGAAAGAAAAAAGATATGAGGAGGCACAATGCTTCTTCTCGGACGGTATCCGCTCGGCAGAAGAGTTCGGGAGGGTTGACGAGCTTGCAAAAGGTCAGCTTGGACTGGCTGCCGTCTATCTTGAAAACGGTAAAGATTTGAAAACCGCCCTGATACTGGTCAACGAGTCGGTTGAGGGTTTCCAGCAGCAGGGAATGCAATACCAGATTCAAAAGGGTCTGACACTTCGGGATGATATCCTGAAAATGGAGTCAGAAATACCAACACAGCCGCGATAGAAATGGATTTTGAGCAAGAGAGTTTCCATCTGGCATTTAAAAGACTGGAGGATCAGTTCCAGATATTGCCTGTTCCTGATTTTCAGAAACAGCGCTTGAAACTGACCCTTTCCATGATCCAACAGACCGCTAACGACCTGGCGTTATATGACTCCCTTACCCATGCTTTGAATACACGCGGCCAGAGGTGGCTGATAGCGAGCGAACAAATTAAAGGGATAGGAAAGTTAGATATTTACGATCTACGGCAAGCCAACAAAGTGTATGGTGTCCCGGTTGTGGATTCGGAACTGCATAAGCTGGCATACCGGCTTATGACGATCTTTACCGCGGAGAGAGGCGATTTTGTATGCCGGTCTCCGGGCAGTGATGAATTCAGAATATGGTCCACATCAAAAACGCCTCAGGAAATCAGGTTGTTGTTAACAAGAGCTTATATCGACCAGGAAAGGGATTTCCTCATCACGTGGGATTTTGGTACGGGTGGCACAGAAACCGAGGCGGAGAGCAACCTGCAAAAGCAGCGCAAGCTCTTCCGGCCAGTAGTTATCCGGCAAACCATCCTGGAAAGCCACTCTGAAATTCCCAGGCGCATGGAGGAAAATGATAATTTCGAAAGTTGGAATGAGTTTAATATGCCGTATGAAAACCTGGCAGATACAATTCGTACATTAGCCCTGCCAGTCCCACTTGAGCAGGAAACGATCGAGCACCTCGAGACGGTCAAAAACGTGGTGGCAACCATCGTGACCCGGGAGGCCCTGACCGGGGCATTCAATACCCTGGGGGCAAGGTGGTATCTGGATAGTACAGCCGTCCAAAGCATAGCGCTGACAGATATGCTCGATATGCATGAAGGGAATGCCCGATATGGGAGCATCGCGATCGACCAGGATCTCAAACGCTTTTCGAACATGCTCCTGGCGAACTTCCCCGTCAGTAAAGGCTTTTTAGTGGTGCGATCCGAACGTGCCGGCGATGAATTTAAGATCATATCTACAGAACTTGGCACAGCAGAACTGGAAGACAGGATTCAGAGAACCTGGCAAAACGACTTGCATCATGGCTTACTCACATGGAATTACGGTGTTGGCAGAAATGATCTGGAAGCTCATATTAATTTATACAGGAACAGAATCAGAGACATAGAAAGTATGGAAGCATCTGTTTCCAGCGGTAATTCGACGTTTATCATTGTCAGACCGGAAAGCGAAGACTATTCCAGTTTACTTAAGTTTTCGGAAGAAACAGCGCGGGTTGTGGATGGGACACCGATCATGGATTTGCACCTGACTGTGCAGGCAATTCATCGTGTCGAGGATTTTGATGCCTTGAAAAAACGCCTGGAAGAATATTGCCTGACCCTGCGTCCCTTTGAGATCAAGGTGAAACATGTGGCCAGAATGAATATCAACAACCAGCAGGGACGCTTATGGTTGCTGGCAGAGAGAACTCCAGAACTTGAAAAAATGTATAACGACCTCAGCCAGATTGCATGCGAGTTGGGTTGTACCAGTTATCCCTACAAATCCAAGGACTGGCTGCCGCATTTAAAAATCGTCAAATTGCCGGAAGACACAACCACGAAAATAAAGGATCCGACTTTCCGAGCCGGTAGTAAGCTTGCTTTCACGGTCCGGTACTTCGAATGGACGATACAGAAATCACCAGAGCGCTGGGAGCTCCTGAATCAGTTTCTATTTTCACAGCAATCTGAATTTTCTGCCTCTTATTCTGATTCAAAAGAAAGCGAAACTTAATGGCAACCATTCTTATCGTAGATACAAATCCGGATGAACGCCGGGTATATACTACCCTGCTGGGAAATTTTGGTCATCGTTTACTGGAAGCGAGTGACGGCGTCCAGGCCCTGGAGGTCGCGCGCGCTGAACTGCCTGATCTCGTGATCAGCGACATTCTCATGCCGCACATGGATGGATTTACTCTGGCGCGCCGTCTGCGCGCCGAGCCTCTCCTGGCAACCATACCGGTCATTTTCCAAACCGCTAGCCACCCGGAAGCAGAGGTACGACGCCTGGCAGAGGCAAGTGGCGTTCAACACATTTTGGCAAAACCGGCTGAACCGCAGGATATTTTGCGTGCAGTCAATGAGAATCTCAAACGACCGACTGCACCTTCCAGGCTGCCTCAAACCGGGCAACTCCAGCGCGAGCACCTGCAATTCCTGGCCGATAAACTTTACGAAAAAGTTTCTGAGTTAGAGACAGCCAATGACCGTCTGCGTAATCTCTCGCTCACCGATGAACTAACCGGCTTGAACAACCGACGTGGCTTTATGATCCTGGCTACCGGGCTGTTGAAATTTGCACGGCGGGCCGACCTCCCTTTGTGTCTGCTCTATATGGATCTGGATTGCTTGAAGTCCATTAATGACACCTTCGGTCACGGCACCGGGGATGCAGCCATCACTCGTTTTGCGCGCATTTTGACCGAGACGTTCCGTGATTCGGACGTGATCGGCCGGCTGGGCGGCGACGAATTTGTCGTCCTGACCGTCGATGCAGCCGAAAACGATATGGACCACATTCAGGACCGTTTGCAAAAGAATGTAGATTATCGTAACAGTGAGTCTACATCCGGCTACGCTCTTTCTTTCAGCGTGGGAATGATCCGGGTGGACCTGGAATCTTCCATCACAATGGAAGAGTTGCTCGCCCAGGCTGATGCAGCCATGTACAAGCACAAACAGGCCAGGAAACGCCCAGTCTGATCGGCTCTCTGCATATACATTACGCCAACACAACAGACCGCTTTATCACGTCCAGTAACATCTCATATCCACGCGCTTCGAACAGATCCACACGCTGCCAGCGGCGCAGGGATTCGGGCATGTCGCACTGTTCCAACCGGGCAGGGATGATAAAGATCCTGCCCTCGGGTATTGAACTGGCTTTTTTGAGCGCGATCCTTAGCTCCTCGTGGCGATAGCCGCCTTGTCTGTTGAATTGCCGTGAGAGGCAGACAATGACAAGATCGCTGCCATGGATTGCTCTCCGGATCTCATATTGCCAGTCCTGACCGGGAAGTATGCTTTCCTGATCTAGCCAGACATTTGCACCATCCCTGACAATACGTTGGTATAGACGACGAACTGCTTCCTTATCGCCGCGTGCATAAAGAAGGAATATCTGGAGTTGTTTTGAGAGTTTCATTGAAAGTTCCTTTGCAAGACACTAAATAATCCCTTGCATTTCTAAACAAAATAAACCTGATCTGCAGTCCATAAATCATCTCATGTTGCCAATTTAAATAACAATCCCCCGACAGGGGATTTAAGCGGGGGAATTTGTAGTCAACCAATGGTCGACCCAGATATTGGTTGTGAAGAGGCGTTGTCCCTAGTCTTGCTGGTTCTGATCCCACCAATCGCGAAAATCCCAGTTTTTCAGCGCAAGGCGCAGCTCTTTACTGCTGCGCAGATTGAACTTATTGAATACACCTTGCAAGTGGGTTTTCACAGTTTCAGACGCAATGACCAGGATTTCCGCGATCTCATAATTCCGATAGCCCAGACAGATCAACGCAACCACCTGCTGCTCGCGCCGGGAAAGCGATGCCCAGCGGCTCTCCAATTCGTTCTGGGTCAGGAACTGATTAATGCCAGCCTTTGTAAAATCTGCGACGACGTCTTCCTCCGCGCGCTTTTGTTGCCGGGCAACATCTTTGATGACCGCGATCAGCTCTGCATCCTGTAGGAAAACGCGCGACTCATTCGATATGTCCTTTCGCAATAGGGAGTGGATGAGACGCTGTAGTATAGACATACCAAACATTATATTAGAACATAAGTTCTAAGTCAACCTAAGCGGAATCACCTCCCTGTCAGACATACGTTCCTATGCTTCAAGCTCCAGATCAATATCATCTTCGGTTGTAATCTGCCGGTCGCGCGGCTGACGCCTCAAAACCAGAAGCGGGTCGCCCCCGGCCCGGATGCTGAGTCCATGCAGGAGCAGGCCGAACTGCGAAAGCGCGAACCATAATAGGAAAACGGTCAGGATGATCGAGGCCTGGTCGATCCATTTCGGCGCGTCTGCCAGCAGTTGCTGATCCTGCTCACGCCAGCGCGCCACTTGTTGTTCGTAGTCCCGAATAGAAGAGAGGAATGTCTGTAGACTCTCTCTTGTCTCGGTCAGGTCACCGCCCAACAGATAGGAAGTATCGCTCACGAACGTGGATGCCTGCGTTGCCAGTGCCTCTGCATTGTCGATCTCCGTATCCAGGGACCGGGTCGAGGCAACCAGATCGGTCAACAACTTGTCGGGCACACTTAGGTCAACACCCGGAATGAAAGCACTGACGTCTGCCAGGATCGACTGTAGATTTTCCAGCGTGGCGCGTGCCGAACCAATCCGCTGACGCGTCGTTCTCAATTCGGGGATCAAACGATCGTCCAGCGTACTTTGAATACTCTCAAACAGGTTTTCTGCACTTTCAGTTTGCTGGGTGAGTTTATCCAGGGCTGCCTGGGAGGTATCCACGATTCGCAGGGCGCGTTCCAATTCCTTTTCGGAGCTTGCCAATGTAGCTTCTACCTGCGCCAATTGGGAATCGACTTCCTTTAATTGACTGGTCACTTCACGTGTCAATGGTTCGTTGTAGATCCAGATCGCACCAATTCCTACCACGCTCACCACAAGAAACAACCCGCTCAGGGCGATCAATATTCCGGAAAGAATTTTGCGAGCCATAAAATCTCCTGCCTTGTAAATTGAGCCTGCCATAAGAGCTTGAATGATGAACCTGCATGCCCACCCTGTATTCACAAGATTTAAGTTGATGGGATTATACGCCAAAGGAGCGCCATTACAACCGTACAAGCCGTTGGATTCCTCGTTGAGGAAAACTGCGCTAAAACCGTATTCATAGCTATAATTAAACTGTCAGTCATTCGTACCAGTCAGGAGAATTGCCATGCTCGTCATCATTAGTGACATTCACCTGGGGGATGGTACAGCCGCCAGTTCGATCTCGCCAAGCGCGTTCCACCTGTTTTCGCACCGCTTGCACGAAACCGCCTATTATGCTTCCTTCCGCAGCGATGGAAGCTATCGCCCCATCGAAAGCCTCGACATTTTGCTGATGGGCGATATTCTCGACCCGCTGCATTCCACCCTTTGGCTGGATACCGCGCCCGGCGCGGTGAATTACACCCGGCCATGGACCGACACCGGCAGCCCCACATTTGCAAGCACGCTTTCCGACGCTACAACAGCGATCCTGAATGTCAACCAGGAGGCGCTCGAAGTACTACGCCGCTGTGCAAACGGCGAGGTGGTCCTTTTGCCGCCTGCCACCACCCGCGGCGAGCCGGATGCGGATTCAAAGGAACGCATACCGGTCCGCGCCCGCATTCACTACATGGTGGGCAATCACGATTGGTACTATCACATCCCCGGAATTACCTATAACGCCATCCGCAAAAATATCGTCGAGGCGATGGGCCTGTGCAATAACTTCGGTCCTTTCCCCTATGAACTGGATGAAGATCCGGCTTTACGCGAGATCCTGGCTTCCTACCAGGTCTACGCCCGGCACGGTGATTATTACGACAAATTCAATTTCAACCGTGAAAAGGGACGCGATCATGCCACGCTGGGTGACGTCTTCACCATGGACGTCTGCAACCGCTACCCCGTCGAAGTGCAGAAACGCTATGGCGACCAATTGCCCTTTGGGATCGTCGAAAGCCTGCGCCGCATTACAAATATCCGCCCGGCGCTGGCAACGCCTCTCTGGATCAGCGGGCAGATCAAACGTCACGCGGGAAGCCCTGCTCTGGAAACAGAACTCAAGGATGTGTGGGATGATCTCTGTGACCAGTTCCTGCAGCTGGATGTGGTGCGGGAACAGAACAAGGCCTTCAAGTTCGACATTGTCGATGCCATGCAGTTACTGATCAAAGTATCGAAACGGACCTCCTTTGAAACGGTGAATGATATCGTACTCTGGGTACATGACCGGCTGCATGAAAACGATCACTACCTGGCGGAAAACGCCTTACAGGAGCCGGCCT
>DASTJG010000318.1:0-3890 GCA_035716785.1 Anaerolineales bacterium | reverse complement strand
CAACCTCTCAGGAACCGAATCTCGCATTGGGCGAATCCAATTTTGGAACATTCTTCGGGCTAATGGTTTGGTGGGTGATCAGCAGCATTCTTGCATTTAGCGTTGCGGGCGAACGCATGCCATGGCTCACTTATCACATGGCTTGGCCCATGATCTTGCTGTGCAGTTGGGGACTCGGCCAGATCGTTCAGACTGTAGCGTCACAATTCGTGTTTGAAAAACCACAACGGGCTGGACTGGCAATCCTACTGCTGATCGTATTCGTTCTCGCAGCTTTCAACACCTTACGATCTTTATACGGAGCCACTCCTCCATTCCAGGGCTCCGAGTTGATGCAGTTGCAGGCAACTGCAGAATTCTTATTCCCACTCATTACCATGATCCTGACCGGGGTATTACTCGCCTACCTGATGAGGGATGATCTCGTCAGCCTGGGTATTGTAGCCCTGCTGGTCCTCGCGATCATCACATTTGGTTCAAGCATGATCAATGGAGCATCGTTGCTCATGCTGCAATCCGCAGTTGGAGCAGACCCGGCAGGGACTTCCTCCAGTTGGCTGAAATTTGGTTCAGCGCTGATTGCGCTCATCGGGAGCATTATCGGTATCATTTACCTCTCCCGGTTGCAACGAACAAGTTCAGTAGTAAACCTCGTAGTTCTAATCATTTTTGGATTGCTCTTCGTTCAAACTGTGCGGACTTCCTTCAGAGCCAATTACATCGATTACGACAACGCAACGGAATATCTTGTTTATGCTCATGGTGCAAGAGGCGTCAAGGATGTAATGGCACAGGTCGAAGAGATCTCAGAGCGTACGGCAGGTGGGCTTAACGCGATCATTGGGTATGACGCGAGTGCACCGGACACAGGCGTTTCCTGGCCCATGGTTTGGTACCTACGCGATTACACGGCGCTGCGCTCGTTCGACCAACCTTCGCGCTCGCTGCGTGAGTCCGTTGCGGTCATCGTCGATCAGAAGAACTTTGATAAGATCAATGCAGCTCTTGGGGATGAGTTTTACGAGTTCGATTACATCCGCATGTGGTGGCCAAATCAGGATTACTTCAATCTCGATAAAACTCGAGTGTTGAATGCCATTACAAGTCCACAGATCCGTGAAGGGATCTTCGATATCTGGCTCGACCGTGACTACACAAAATATGCACAGTCCACCGGCAGCACGTCTATGACGCTGACCACCTGGCAACCTGCCGACCAGATGAAACTCTTTATTCGCAAGGATGTTGCTGCCAAGATCTGGAATTACGGAGTGGGACCCGCGGCAGCGCCCGTTGCAGTGAACCCCTATGAGGCGGGTGCCGTTATGTTGGCCGCTGACCAAATCTTCGGCACGGACCGCTATCCCCCGCTCGGGCTGAACGCGCCGCGCGCCATCGCGGTTGGACGGAATGATGATCTCTATGTTGCTGATTCACGCAACAATCGCATTCTACACATTGCTATGGATGGAACCCTGCTAAACGAGTGGGGCACATTTGGCGATCAACAAACGGGGAACGCTCCGATTGGCACATTCTATGAACCCTGGGGAGTAGCAGTAGGACCGGACGGTTCTGTATATGTCACTGATACGTGGAATCACCGCGTGCAGAAATTTACGAAGGATGGCAAGCCGGTTAAGATGTGGGGACAATATGGCCAACCGCTACCCGACGTTCCTGAATCGAAGAGCTCCTTCTGGGGTCCGCGTGGGATCGCTGTCAACTCAGATGGACACGTCTTCGTCGCGGATACCGGGAACAAGCGTATTGTCATTTTCGATAAGGATGGCAACTACCTGACAGAGTTCGGGATGGCGGGTCTGGATGCAGGGCAATTTGATGAGCCTGTCGGTGTGGCGGTGGCGGATGATGGAACTGTCTATGTGACCGACACATGGAATCAGCGCGTCCAGTCCTTCATTCCCAACGAAGATGGAACCTTCTATTCTCCCTTGCAACAGTGGGATGTGCATGCGTGGTTTGGGGTGAACAATAATATCCAGTCACTGGACAACAAGCCTCTAATCGCTGTGAGCGAAGACAAGCATGTATTCATCACAGACCCTGAAGGATATCGTGTGATCGAATTCAGCGATACCGGCGAATTTGTGCGAACATGGGGTGACTATGGCGTGGGTGTTGATGAAATTGGACTCGCCGCCGGGGTTGCAATTGATCCCAATGGATTTGTCTGGGTGACCGACGCAGGCAATAATCGAATTTTGAGATACACATTGCCGCAACAATAAAGGAAACCAGTCCAACAAGCCCTTTCGCGAGGAAAGGGCTTGTTGGTTTTAAACAACCCTACCTGGCAATTGAGCTAATGTTTCCTTGAACCTTTCAGCCAGGTAAAAATCCCTCCCCCAAAAATAGCAAGAGCAATCACACCCATCGTCACCTTCATGATCACTGAGTTGTCGGTTGACACAGATGAAACAAGCACAACCGGGGTAGCAGTTAATGTATCAGCATAAGCAGTAGCAGTTGAGTCCAGCATGCCAGTCGGTGCCGAAACCGGTACCCACGTCGCTGTTTCCGTCGGCGTACCCGTTGGCAAAGTCACGCCCATCTTAATAAAGAGCTTGTCCCCTGGATAAATATTGTTATCAAATAGATTATTCAAACTTTTGATCTCATCTATCCTGACTTCATAAGCAATCGCAATTTGCCAGAGCGTTTGGCCGGGCTTCACTTCATGGATGACATTCCCATCTCCATCGGGAGCGCTGGGTGTGACAGGGAGAATGACAGCAACCTCGCGCGTAGCCGCCGGGACGATCGTTTCGCCTCCAATGGAGGTTGCTGCCGCTTGCGGCGCGTCGCTTGTGGTGGGAAGAGCACAATCAATAACATAATACACCCTGCCATTGCTCACCGCCACACCCGCGCCGATTTCCGTGAGATCGGGAGAAATCATGGTGGTCAAGTGCAGCGAGTCGCCTGTCCAGGAGTCAACTGCGGCTTGAGCAGACATACTTTCACTTCCACCGGTAATATTCTCGGAACGAAATCCTCCCAATGACAAATCGCCTGCCAGCGGATATCCAGCTGCGAGCAAACGATCGGTCAGGCTGATACCGCCGGGACCGGAATGGGTCATGCTCCCGGTTGCCGCCAGAAAATCGGCCTGCGCGTGCGCGGTGTACATCAGGATGGAGCTGATGCTGTAAGGAGTGCGTCCATACGTGGCGCGTAATGCGTTGACGGCATTGATCAAATCATAGGGTGAACCTGCCAGAACCGGCCGTTCCTGTGTCGCCGCGCGCGAGATAGAGATCGACCCAAATGCAAGGAAAACAGCAAGAGCTAAGATCGAGGCAAGCCGCCACATGAAATAATTATAATGTGCTTATTTTTTGAGCAAATTTATCTCATGCGGTGTTAAGTCTCTCCATTCCCCCGGTTGGAGCGATCCCATCTGAACCGGTCCAATCGCCACACGCACCAGTCTGAGAGTTGGCAAGCCGACCGCGGCGGTCATGTGGCGGATCTGGCGCTTCTTTCCCTCCCGCAGCTTGATCTCGATCCACGCGGTGGGGCCGTGGGGAGTGACGGGCTTGGGACGCGGTGGCAGGCCCAGGCTGGGAATGAGACGGGCTTTCGCGGGCAACGTCACGTAATCCTTCAGTTGAACCCCTTGTTCGAGTTGAGCCAACTTCTCCCGGGTCGGATCACCTTCCACCATCACCCAATAGGTCTTTTCAACATGATGCTTTGGATCGGTCAGTCGTTTAATCAAACCACCGTCGTTGGTTAGCAATAACAAGCCCTCGCTGTCGCGATCCAAACGCCCCGCCGCGTAAACATCGGGCACATCAATATATGGTTTGAGCGTGGGATGCCCCGTGCCTTCATCTGTAAATTGTGAAATGATACCGTAAGGT
>DASTJG010000317.1:0-7224 GCA_035716785.1 Anaerolineales bacterium | reverse complement strand
AGACCCGGTACTGACGACGAATTCGTTCATCGAGGGTGCCAAAGCCTGTGGCGCTGTGTTGATGCAGGATTGCGA
Organism: Anaerolineales bacterium; assembly: GCA_035716785.1. Taxonomy (GTDB): domain Bacteria; phylum Chloroflexota; class Anaerolineae; order Anaerolineales; family Villigracilaceae; genus Defluviilinea. Next base: position 7,149 of record DASTJG010000317.1, on the reverse strand, counting down.
GGTGACGGGAATCGGTATCAATGGGGGAAAAGTCGCGGGTGTGGACTCCAGTCGAGGATCGTTCGATACGCCGATCCTCGTTAACTGCGCGGGCGCGTTCGCGGATCGAGTTGGCAAACTGGCGGGAGTCAAAATTCCGCTTACCACCTGGACTCACGATGTGGCGTTCGTGAAGCGTCCACCAAATGTTGGCATGCATCCGACGGTGATCGATGACGCGTTCTCCATGTACTTCCGACCGGAAGGGGAACTGACCCTGATCGGTTTGGAAGATAACAACCGCATGGGCGAGCCGCCCGAATCGGACCTGGGGCGTGTGGACCCGGGGTTTGTGATGCGTGCGATCGACCGCATCTGTGAACGTATGGATGGGATGGAGGCAGGCTCGCTGCATTCCACGCACCTGGGGCGGGATGGCTTAACGCCCGATCAGCGCGCGATCGTGGATCAAGCCGGGCCCGATGGCTTTTACATAGCTTGCGGTTTTAGTGGGACGGGTTTTAAGCTATCGCCCGCGGTCGGTGTGTGCATGAGCGAACTGATCCTGGATGGCCACGTGCAACTGGTAGATATTTCTTCTCTAAATCTCGACCGTTTTGCGCGCAGCGAATTGCTGCATGGCGAACATTCCTATGGTGACCTTTGGAAATAAATTAGTTGGCGAATAGAAATCTTTCTCCTTTTAGCAATGAATGGGCTGTCCAAAAGGACAGCCCATTCATTGATGCTAAGAGTTTTTCTCAGGAAACTAAGGATTGGAGCAGACGGGCCAGGTAATGCCTACGATTTCATTATAGGGCCAGACGTTTATTTTCTCTTCTTTGATGAGTTTCCTTTTAACCACATTGTATGCCTGGAGATATTTCGAACGCTCAGAGCCTACAACCAGTAGACCATCGGGCCGCATATCCAACGCTGCTGTATAGTTTGGCAAATTGTTGGCAATTTGCTTGAGTTTATTGGTGAGAGGATCATATTGATACAGAGTATGTCCAGCAGCGATGTAGAGTAATGTACCATCGTTGTTCCAGGTTATGCCGCCCACTCCTTTGCTGGATTTGAATACCCGAGTTGAAGCACCTGTGCTTGTATCGATCTTGATCAATCCTTTGCCTGAAGCCCACCCCCACAGTTCAACAGAACGTACACCGTCACCAGGGCGAAATGAGAGCGCAGTAATGCTCTTTTGGCCTGTGCTGCCTACGGGTGTCAATGCGCCGGTTATGCCATCCACAATGAACAGGTAACCGTGTTTGTGATCACGATTCCCCGAGCCTGCGGCTGCATAGAGCAAGCCTGAGACAGGGTCAGTGTCTATGCCCTGGATATCGGCATAGTGAGCTGTCCCAAGAGGCGTGCTTGCGTGAGTTATAGGATCCACTGTAAAGAACTTTGAACCCTTCGAAAGCTCATCAACGCCATAGATGAGACAGGCTGCAGGTGCCGGACCCGCGCTCACTACATTGAACGGACTGCTGGTTGCGGTGATGAGACCAGTGCTATTGGCATCGAGGGTATAGCCTGTCCCTGCTTTGCTAATGGAGATATTCGTAAATGTGGCAACGCCACTGACCGCATTGATGGTAGTTGTGCCACCCAAGGTGCCGCTCCCTGGATTGTTATTGATCGTAAGCGTGACCGCGCCGCTAAAGTTTGGATCAGGGTAGTCATCGTCATCTACGGCTTTGATCGCGGGCTGTGTTGAGAGGGGAGAACCTGCCACACCATTCCCAGGTTGAGTGCTGAAGATGAGCTTTGTTGCCACGCTGCACAGACTACTCGAGTTTGGCTGGAAACCAATCGCAGGGCTGGTATCAGTCCCATCACATAGCCACGGCGCAAAATCTACATTGCTGCTGACGGAATCGCCGGAACCGGGACCAGCACCTGCAGGTCCGGTCGCACTGCCCCACCAGTTCTTTTCGCCATCGGCGGTGAATAGTGGGTTGGTGTGATCGTAACCTGCCAGGTTGTCGGTGATACTGTTCAGATTGACTTTCAGACTGGCGAAATTCGTCCCGGTGCAACTACTGGAACATTCGTAGATTTCAACTCCCACACCCCAGTTTTGGATAAAGTTATTCGTAGCTGTCAGGTCAATATCGAAAGAACCGAAGCCGGAGTCGGCCTCGAGACCAACACCAGCGGATGTACCATCACCAGTAAGGACGTTGTTGGTTACACTCACAACCTGATCTGGTGCTGCCGAGTTGAGAGAAAGCGATTTGGTTTTAGGAGCAGTTGTTTTGACATCTTCAAGAGGCGAAGGCCGATGGGATGGCGGCGGCGAATCTACAATGATGCCCCAGAAACCTGGGGAGCCAGTCCCTGGACTGGAAGCGCTGACGGTGTTGCCATCATGAGAACCGGCTGTATCAATCACATAAATGCCAACTTGATTTTCGCTCACGCTGTTGCTGCTGGTATTCGTGACACCGGCGCCCATGATCAACATTCCGGTTGAAACGTAGCTGAACGGTGTATAGGAATGACCGCTGATTGTATTGCCGATGATTTCAGCAGTTGCGCCGTTGCTGATCTGAATGCCATTCTGAGCGATGATTGTAGTTGGTCCAACCCCGGTGATCGTGTTGCCGTCGATCGTGGCGTTCGATCCCTCGCCGCTCACAGTAATCCCGTTCTTCTGATAACCGGTAATCACATTGTTCTTGATGGCAGCTGTGCCGTTGGTGTTCAAAGATGCGCGTCCGACAAAGATCGCCACACCATTTTGGCAGCCGCTGAAAGGATTGTCGCGAATATCGAGGATTTTATTATCATGGATATTGGCGTACGCACCGTCGCGGATGAAGATGCCCATATTGATCGTACCGCAACCACCCGGTCCGGGGCCGGTTACCGTGAAACCACTAAGGTCCACGCTGACGCCCACGCCTGCTATCTTGACAATGACCGAGTTGGGGTCTGAAGCAATGGGAATTGTGGACGGCGCTTTGATAAAGGTTGAATTCGCACCAGATTCACCAACCAAACGAAGCGACTTATCGACTGTTACTTGCTCAACGTATGTTCCAGCAGTCACATGAATATTATCGCCGGCAGAGGCGACATCAATGGCCGCTTGGATAGAATCATTTGTGTACCAGGACCATGGAGCAGTATGCGAATCCCCTACATAATTTTCACCCCACCAGGGACTGTAATCAACAGGCCCAGTGCCTGTGATGTTGTCGCTTGGGTCGAGGTCGCCCCACCAGTTCGCGGTAGCATCAACTTGCGCAGCAGCAAAATTTTCCAAAGTAAGGAGACTATTACCTGTCACGGTAACGTTTGTAACCCGTGCACTGTCAACTTCTCCTATTCGAATATGTGGTTTTGTACCCGTCGTTGAAATCTGATTGTTTTCAACTATTACAGAGTCTAATTGAGCACCCGCAGTTTCTATATCCCAACCCAAAATATAGATGGCTGCTCTTCCGTTCCCTGCCTCTGTATCATCAATCGAACCGTCGATCAGATTGTTTTTAATCGTTATTCCTGATTCATTGCGTCTGGCGACAACCAGGATGCTTGTCCACGAATTGCTGGAATGGATGATATTGTTCTCAAAACTTGAGTTGGAGGCATTGGTTAATTCCAAACCATACGCCACATAATCTTCCACGATGTTATTTTTGATTGCCCAGTTGGTATGATCGCCTAAAGCTCCATCATTCCCAACAAGAACGCCGTTCCACCCCAGATCATGAAAATAGTTATCCTGGATGGTGATATTGGAAGTATTGGCTTCCCAGGCAGAGATGCCGTTGCCTATGCCGGTATCATTAGAAGCGAAATTTCGTATCTCGAAACCTTGAATCGTAACGTCCGAGACACCGTTGCCGATGAGAAATGCGTCGCCGGGGGCAGAACCACCATCGATCACTGGAGCGCTTGACCCTGGTCCGGCATTTGTGTCACCCGGATCTCCTGTAATAGTTACTGGCTTGTTGATATGGATATTTGCCTCGTAGTAGGTCCCGGCTGCGACGTTGATCATATCGCCCGAGTTGGCTGCACCCATGGCAGCCTGGATGGTGCAATAGGGTGTTCCAGTTGTGTCATTACACGACGGGTCTGTGTTATTTACATGGAGTGTGGAACTTGCAAAAGCTGGTTGAGTTTGGATCCCAGCTATGCTGAGAACCAGAATCCAAACAGCCAGCAGGGTCAGAACTCTCGCTGGAAGTACATTGTGTGTTGCATACATTGTCTTCTCCTTTGATAAAAATCTATCAAATTGATGTATTCATTAGAAGGGACAGTTTCCCACAGAGATCTTCTTCTTATGTCCGCCTCCTTTCAAATTTTGGAAATTAAAAACCGGCCTAGAGGCCGGTTTCGCTATTTGCTCCCCAGGAATGTTCCCTTCTTGTCTCCGTTGAAATTTGATTTGGAAGGCTGAGCGACCAAACGTCATCCCTGGTTCATCGCTCCATTATTTGCAGGCATATTCAATTGTCCCAATTCTAAAGTGATTCCCACATTCCGAGACTGTTTCGATTTTATACCACAAATTAAGGGAAAAATATAGGAATTCAAATAAATAGAAATATATTTCAAAGATTTGGAATGTATGCCAGATTAGATCTGACAAGTTCTCAAGCCAGATGGACTTCTCATAAATACCAATTTACACAACCTGCGGCTGTATCGTTTGATTCGGCTATAATTTATACATGAACACAAAATCCCGATACGAAGAACTAAAACAACAGATCCATTTTCACAACCATCGTTATCATGTTTTGGATGCTCCGGTCATCAGTGACCTGGAGTTCGACCGGCTGCTGAACGAACTCAAGGGGATCGAAGCCGAGCACCCGGATTGGATCACACCGGATTCGCCAACGCGGCGCGCGGGGGCTCAGCCGGCTGCCCGTTTCGTCAAGGTGACTCACCCCGCGCCGATCCTCTCGCTCGCCAATGCCTTCGGCGCGGACGACGCGCGCGGCTGGTTCGAACGCGTCAGCAGAATTGATGACCGCGTGGAAAAGGCAAAGTTCGTCGTCGAACCGAAGATCGATGGGTTGTCGGTTGTGCTGCATTATCGCGACGGGATTTTTATACAGGGTGCGACGCGCGGCAACGGCGAGATCGGTGAGGACATCACTGCGAATCTCCGAACCGTGCGCTCGATCCCCTTGCGCATTCCTGTCGATGAGAAAGGCCCCAAACCACCGAAGTATTTGGTCGTGCGCGGCGAAGCGTTCATGCCTGTCAAGGAGTTCGAAGAGCTCAATCGTAGCCGTGAAGAAGCAGGCCAGCCAAGATATCTGAACCCGCGCAACACGGCAGCAGGGGCGCTGCGCCAGCTCGACCCTGCGCTGACTGCCTCGCGTCCGCTCACGTTGCTTGTCTACCAGATCATCCATTCAGACGGTGGCAAGATCCCGACCTCGCAGTGGGAGGTGTTGGAATATCTCAAGGGGCTGGGTTTCCCCGTCACAGATATTGCCAGGCAGTTCGACGATTTCGAAAAGGCGATCGCGTACACCGAAAGCTGGGACAAAAAGCGCGATGAACTTCCCTACGAAGCTGACGGCATGGTCATCAAGATCGATGACTTGCGACTCGCCAGTGAACTCGGCTTTGTCGGTAAGGACCCGCGTGGGGCGATCGCCTTCAAGTTCCCGGCGCGCGAAGTCACCACAACTCTGCAGGATATCAAAGTGAACGTGGGGCGTACGGGAGTTTTGATCCCCAACGCGGTGCTCGAGCCGGTTGAGATCAGCGGCGTGATCGTCGAACGCGCCACGCTGCATAACTTCGATTACATCGCCGAGAAAGACATCCGCGTCGGCGATCGCGTGCTGGTGAAGCGAGCTGGGGAGGTGATCCCCTACGTGATTGGCCCGGTGGTGGATGCGCGCAGCGGCAAGGAGAAAAAATACAAACCGCCTACAAACTGTCCCGCCTGTGGGCAGCCTGTGGAGCGCTTCGAGGATGAGGTAGCATTCTATTGTGTCAATGCGGCCTGTCCGGCGCAACTGATCCGCAACGTGGAGCATTTTGTCTCGCGCGGCGCGATGGATATTGTGGGGTTGGGGATCAAGATCGTCTACAAACTAATCGAGATCGGCAAGGTAAAAGACGTGGCCGATATTTACACGTTGAAGCGTGCCGACATTCTGGAGGCGGTCACGAAGAAGGAACGCAAGACAGAGAAAGAACCGCCCGGCAAGATCGCGGACAATCTTTTAGCTTCGATTGAAGCGTCGAAGTCGCGTTCGCTGGGGCGGCTGATCACAGCATTGGGAATTCGCGGCGTGGGTGAGGTCAGCGCGGCGGATCTGGCGAGTCACTTCACCGACCTGAATGCGCTCTCCAAAGCCAGGGCCGCCGATCTGGAGCAGATCGATGGGATTGGGCCCAGCGTCGCCGAATCCGTTGCGGAGTGGTTCGCGCGCCCGGTCAATAAAAATGTGATTAAGAAATTGAAGGCGGCAGGTGTCTGGCCGCAGGGTGGAGCAGGGGCAAACGCCAAAAGCCGGGCATCGAATGCGTTCGAAGGGTTGACGTTTGTCATTACTGGCACACTACCCAATTTTTCACGTGATGATGCCAGGGAATTCATCGAATCGCATAGCGGAAAAGTCACCGATAGCGTCAGCAAAAAGACGAGCTATCTCGTGCTCGGTGAAGCTCCCGGATCGAAGTATGAAAAGGCCAAGTCGCTGGGCGTGAAGATTATCGGGGAAGATGAATTGAAGAAGTTGGTGAAATAGGAATCCACGAATTCTCGCTAATCTTCACGAATGGTTTGGAAAATTCGCCCAAATTAGCGGCTTGATTCTTTGGGGAAGGTTGTCATGAAAAAACAAACCGTCTTTGTCTTGATCGTAGCTTTCATCTCCTCACTGGCATGCCAGTTCCTGTCTCCTGGTCCTGCCAGAACCGGGACAGTCATTTCAGACTGTGCAGATATTGTGTCGGCTGTTGGGAATGTACAGCCCGGTGAGATCCCCGATCATCTCATGGAAACCGGCATAAAACGAGGTGATGAGTTTGACGCGAATCAGTATTTTGATGTGTTGACTCACGTTTCCATGCGCGCAGGCTACGCTCTTGATTATGTCCATCAAGGTGATAGCCTGGGCGCCTTCCCGATGCTTTATGCCCGCCCCCTGAACCAGGCTCCCTACGCCT
>DASTJG010000316.1:0-6936 GCA_035716785.1 Anaerolineales bacterium | reverse complement strand
TCGGTGAAGGAGTTCTTCTTGTTCAGCATCCTGCCGCTCTCGTACCAGGCGCGGCCCAGGTCCGAGCCGCCGCGGATGTGTCCGATGGCGAAGACGAAGCCGCGGTCCAGCAGGCTGAGGCGATCTGAGTTGAAGTCCGCGTCGATCACCGAGCCATAGGAACCATATCCATAGAGCAGGGTGGGATTGTCCCCATCCTTTTTTAAATCTTTCTTATAAACGATGGACATGGGAATTTGCTTCCCGTCCGGCGCTGTGGCATGGATCCGTTCGGTAATGTACTGCGAACTATCGTATCCATGCGGGATATCCTGCTTGATGATTTCCCACTGGCCCGTGTCCATATGATAGTCGATCACAGAACGTGGTGTGATCGGCGACGAATAGGTAAAGCGCAAAACACTCGTGTCGAAATCGGGATTTGTTTCCAACTCGATGCTGTAAGCTGGTTCTGGAAATTCGATGTAACGAACGTTGCTCATTGCACCTAACGTGCTGATGCGGATCTGCCGCAGTCCATTCCTGCGTTCATAAAGCACCAGATAATTTTTGAATGTGTCGACATAATCGATCAGGATGTCTGCGCGGTGGGGGACGACCTCTGTCCAGTTCTCGATCCCGGGCGCCTCGACACTGGCTGTCATCAATTTGAAGTTTTCCGCCTGATCGTTGGTGATGATAAAGAAACACCCCTCGTGGTGGACAGCAAAATATTCGACGTTCTCCTTGCGGGGGGAAAGCATTTTCAATTCACTGTCCGGCTGATCGGCTGACAGGAAGCGCATTTCGGTCATCCGGTTGCTGTGATGGTTTGTAAAGATATAGCGATTGTCGCGCGATTTATGAATAAATAGAAAACAGGTCTCATCCTCTTCGTGAAAAACCAGAGTGTCCTGTCCCGGGTCGGTGCCTAGCGTATGGCGGAACAGCTTGAACGGTCGCTCCGATTCATCCAGGGTGATGTAGTACAACGTCTGGCTGTCGTTTGCCCATTCCACGCCGGTATGGTAGTAAACACTGCTATAGGTATTTACGACAAACTCGGGATAAAGAGTACCGGATACCAAATCCTTAATATAAAGTGTGTATATCTCGCCGCCGTCGATGTCCAGCGAATAGGCAAGCTTGTTCCCATCCAGGCTGACGGTCAGCGCGCCGACACTGCAGAAGGATTTTCCCTCCGCCAGGATGTTTTGGTCGAGCAGGATCTCCTCAGGACTTTCCAACGAGCCTTTTTTGCGGCAATAGATGGGATATTGCTTGCCCTCTTCGGTGCGCGAGTAGTAGAAATACTCGCCTCGCTTCTCAGGGACGGTGGAATCCGTTTCCCTGAGGCGGGCCTTCATCTCGGCGTAGAGCGTCTCCTGCAGGGACCTGGTGTGACCCATGATCTCTTCCAGGTAGTCGTTTTCTGCGTGTAGATACTTCAATACTTCTGGATCGGAGCGGTCACGCATCCAATAATAGTTATCAATGCGTGTATACCCATGTTGGGTAATTTCGTAGGGACGTTTAGGGGCGGTGGGATAAGATAACATAGTATGTTCTCTCTAAAAGGGATATAAATTTGTAGGTGGATACAATGTTTTTGGGGGCGTCCCAAGTTGAAGCACCTGGGGCAGGCGCTGATTATAAACCCGATTCCAAAGCCCCCTGGATTTTGATATGGACTTATTCTGACTTTCTAATATTTCTCCAAAAACTACGCATAGCCACAATCTCGCGCTGAACGAAGTGGGCGTACGCTGCCCTGTGGAACGCAGTGGAGGCGAAGTGCAGTGCTATGCAAAGCGCACTTCGTCTTCGTTCGACCGAAGAACATAGTCTCACTCCGTTCAGCGCGATGCCTCTGTCTGGTAGATCTTGGCGATAACCTCTTCCAGCGGCGGGTCGGAGATGGTGATATCCACCACGCTGCCCGCGTCGGTGAGATGCGCGAGCACTTTTTCCACCGGGGTTGTGTGCGTGTCAAAGCGCAGCTTCACGCCATATTGCCCCACCTTGATCATCTCGGTCCCTGCGACTGTAAATGTCTTCGCCACTTCCGCGGCGTAACGCACCTCGACCAGTTTCGAAGTGAGGAATTTCCGCTTCAGGTTCGAGACTTTGTCTTCGTACACGATCTGCCCGTGGTTGACGATGATCACGCGCTTGCATAGGGCTTCGAGGTCGCCCGCGTCGTGAGAGGTGAGCAGCACGCCAACATTCTCGAGCCGCGCCATCTCGCGGATCGCATCCCGGATATGCTGCTTGGCGACCACGTCCAGGCCGATGGACGGCTCATCGAGCAGGATCAGCTTCGGGCGGTGAAGGAGCGACGCAGCTACCTCACACCTCATCCGCTGACCGAGCGAAAGTTTCCGCACGGGCGTCTCCAGCAGATCCTGGATCTCGAACGCCTCCGCAATTTGCCCGATGCGCATCTTTGTCTCACGGTCTTCCATCTCGTAGATTTTGCCGAAGAGCGTGAACGTGTCGATGGCGGGGAGGTGGTACCAGAGCTGCGGGCGCTGACCGAAGACCGTGCCGATGTGATAGGCGAGCTTCTGTCGCTCTGTCCAGGGAACGTAGCCGAGCACTTTTGCAGCGCCACTCGTCGGATGCAGGATGCCCGTCAGCATCTTGATCGTGGTGGATTTCCCCGCGCCGTTGGGACCGATGAAGCCCAGCAGTTCGCCCGCTTCCATTTGGAATGTGAGTTTGCGCACCGCTTCGATGGAACTGTACTCCGGCTTGAAGAGCGAGCGCATGGAGCCGCTCATCCCGGCGGCTTTACGTTTGGTCTGGAATATTTTTTGGAGATTGTTAACTTCGATGGCTGGCATATTTATTCACCACGAAGAACGCGACACCTGCCCCGGGTGCCGGGGAGGAGCACAAAGGATTTGTTTTGGTCTGGATATGGGGATATTGTAGTCGAACAGGTCTTGATTTGTGACGGTATCCTGGTGTATCCTATGGAAGGTTTACTCGTTTACTAAGGAAAGGATAATCGTATGCGTCTACAAGGGAAGAAGATTGCTACACTGGTTGCCGAAGGGGTGGAAGATCTGGAATATTACGTGCCGGTGATGCGCTTGCAGGAGGAGGGCGCGCAGGTACTTACCGCCGCACTCGACCTCAAGCCCATCCATGGCAAAAACGGCTTGGAGATCACACCTGATACAAAGATCGAAGCATTGAATGCCGATGACCTCTTCGCTCTCCTCGTCCCCGGCGGCTGGGCACCTGATAAGTTGCGCAGGTATGCGGAGGTCAAGCGCCTGGTCCGCGCCATGGATTCGCAGGCCAAAACCATCGGTATCATCTGCCACGGCGGGCTGATCCCCATCTCAGCCGGGATTATGAACGGCCGCCGCGCGACGGGTTCGCTGGGCATCAAAGATGACATCCTTAATGCCGGGGGAACCTGGGTGGACGAGCCTGCCTTTCGCGATGGCAACCTGGTCTGGGGACGCGTGGTCGCGGACATCCCTGATTTCTGCCGCGAATTGGTGCAGGCGTTGACGGAAAGAGTAGAAGTAAGTCCTGGAAGTTGATCCGTCGTTTTGTACACGGATTTCGCGGATCGGACGGATTTCTCCGTTTTTTCACGGAAGAAACTGTGTTGTCCGTGTCTTCCGTGTACAAAAGACCGCGATTTAGGATTTTGCGCCGTGGCGGGCATGACCAGTGGGGGAATAGGGTTCATCAATCCGATGTAAAATTAATAAACCTATGCACAAACGACGTATTTTCTCCCGTCGGAATCAAGCGCGTACGCAGAGCATTCGCTTGCCGATAGGACTACTTTTGGTGGCTGCTGCCATTGCACTGTGTGTTTTCATCCCTTCAGCTCCGCTCAATATTTCGAATCTAACCATTGGTGATGATCCCCTGCCTACTCCGTTGGCAACCTTCACCCCGCTTCCCAAGCCGACCAAGGAGCACATGGGACGTATCATCTTTACCTGCACGCGCGGAGATTACAACCAGTTGTGCATGATCAATGCCGATGGGACGGGTTATGTGCAGCTCACAAAACTGGAAGCCCATAGTTATTATCCGGTCTTTTCTCCGTTGGGCGGTTCTGTCGTCTATGCTTCGAATCAAAATGGTGGCTATTTCGATTTGTTCCTGTTCGTCTTCGATGGTGAGCGCCTGCTCCGCCTGACACAGCAGATCGGCAATGTAGTTTCACCAAGCTTTTCGCCAGATGGTAAGAAGATCCTCTTTGCCAATCGCGCTGCCGAAGGCCCCACCTCCCTGTGGACCGTCGACAATACCGGTGAAAACCCGGATCTGCTTTATGCCGGTCCGAATACCATTGTCGCGGCAGATTGGTCTCCGGTCGGGAACCGAATTGCCTTTGCGATGGCAGTTGACCAGTCCGAGACCTACGAGATCTTCATCATGGATGCCAATGGCGCCAATGTCCGGCAGTTGACGCGTGGTTTGCCGGGGATTGGTGGCAGCCTGGATTGGTCGCCTGACGGCAAACAACTGCTGATCTACGCGGGCGCGCCGGGAGATAAGAATATCTTCCTTGTGAATGTCGATGCAGAGACTGCCGCCCAACTTACGAATGGAGGCAATAACGCAGCCTGCTCGTTTTCACCGGATGGGCAGTGGATCGCCTTTAATTCGTTGCGGAATAACGATCAGGCTGATATATTTATCATGCGTCCAGATGGATCGGATGTACGGCAGGTCACGACGGACCCTGAACCCGATTGGCAGCCACATTGGGAGCCGTAGCCGAAATGTGAAGTGATTGTCGCTTATCATCGAAGAGGTCTTATGAAAAAGCTTGTCTTTATGCTTGTTGTCATATTTGTTCTTTCTGGATGCACCGGGTTGCCCTCCCTTCCATTTCTGCAAACCGCGGCCCCACAGGCCGATTCTCCTCAGGCAACTGTCACACCGTTCGCGCTGGACCCCACCAACACGCCGGACTTGTTTGTGCTCAACACGTTACCGCCCACGACCACTCCATCCACGGGGACGCCCCTTGTTACAGAGACGCCTTTCCCAACGTTTACAGCCACGATCCGCCCTACGATCACCCTTGAAGCGATCGACCCAATGTTCTTTACGCCTTCCCCCAACCTGTTCATACTGGTTCAGCGCTCCACAGACCAGCTCGTTTGGGGCAGCACATGTGAAGGTTCACGTTCCATCCGATTTACTGCCTCGGTCCAGTATGTGCTCCGGCTGCGTTATGTGACGTTGTGGTACCGTCTTCAGGACAAATACAGTGGTCGTCACACCGAGTGGGGTGGGGGCGCGATCTTTGCTGATAACGATCGCGGCACCTATTACTATACCCTTGACCTCAGCCAGATCCAGCGTTATCGATATTACGAGGATGCCTGGTTCCAGTATCAGCTTGTTGCTTCGACGGCGACACAAAAAGTGCTGGGCCGCTCGGTTGTCTCTCGGAATGAAGTATCGTTGACACATTGTAAGGTTCTCAATCCTTGAACAACACAGAGGTATCCCTATGAAAAAACTTGTTCAAATCTTCGTACTTGGAATTTTCCTGGCTGGTTGTTCAGGCTTGCCAAATATCAACATCCCGCAGTTGCTGGCAACGCCAACTCCGCCTGCACCACCGACGGACACGGAAACACCGGCTGCGAGTGAAACGCCCATCCCCACACAAAACCTGTTTGCCACTTCAACCCCCACGCCGCTCACCTTTACACCTACGGTGACATCCATTGGCGCGGAGTTGTTCACGCCTACCAATACGGCAACGAACATTCCTCTTGCAACCTCAACGCTCGGTATGCCTCTCCTGCGTGAGGCCTATTTCACGCCGCAGGATGTCGGTTTTCTGACCATCCTGTACTCGGGCAACATCATTTACTGGAATGAGGGACCCTGCTGGCCGCGCAATATCAAGATCTCTGCCTTCGTTGCAGATTTCGCGAACACACATAAAGTCTTATTGTTTATGCGTTTACGTGAGAAAAAGAATACATTACATATCACCGATTGGGGAAGTGGCGCGCTGATGGTCAAGGAAGATAACGGCTCGTTCAATTACAACGTTCGCACGTTCAACATCGATAATTACTGGCAATTTGTAGACGCCTGGCTGGAATACCAGTTGGTTATCTACGACGAAGATATGAACGAGATCGGACGAAGTCAGATCTATGATCGGAATCTTACACTTGCGAGATGCATGCCAGTCAAATAAATTTCCCTGATGAAATGATCTCGCTTCTGCGCGGGACCTCGAATCTGGTCGCGCTGACCGGGGCGGGAGTCTCCCAGGAGAGCGGACTCCGTACCTTCCGCGACGCGCAGGCCGGTTTGTGGGCGCAGTACAAACCTGAAGATTTAGCCTCGCCCGAAGCCTTTCAGCGCAACCCCAAACTCGTCTGGGATTGGTATGCCTGGCGGCGCGAAGCGGTCAAGGGGGTAAGACCGAACCCGGGTCATTACGCGCTGGTAGAGATCGCAAAACGCGTCCCCAAATTTACACTTATCACACAGAATGTGGACGGCCTGCATCGCATGGCCGGGAGTCAGGATGTGCTCGAGTTGCACGGCAACATTCAGCGCGTGCGCTGCGCTGATTGCTATACATTTACGGAAACATGGGATGACGATACTGAATCTGTGCCAAAGTGCAGTGAATGCGGCGGTTTGCTGCGACCGGACGTGGTCTGGTTTGGGGAGTCGTTGCCGCGCGACCAGCTGGAGTTGGCGGTCGAGGCGGCGCGCTCGTGTGAGGTCTTCTTTTCGATTGGCACATCCGGAGTCGTCCAGCCGGCCGCCTCACTGGCGTTTGCCGCGCATAATCGCGGCGCCGTGGTGGTGGAGATCAACGCCGAGCCGACGCCACTTACAGCGAAGGCAAATTACGCGTTGCATGGCAAATCAGGGGAGATCCTGCCGCGTTTAGTAGAAGCTGTTTGGGGCTGAGAAAAGAACGGGACGAGG
>DASTJG010000315.1:0-5178 GCA_035716785.1 Anaerolineales bacterium | reverse complement strand
CGTATTGGGATGCATTTGGGATCGGGCTGGCGATGTCCATTGCTTTGATCGTCTTCGGCAGCCTGTGGAGTCTATTCACGGGAATACGCGCCCGCCGTGCGGAAGCTGGACAGGGATAAACAAATGCCAATTGACATTGATATCATCTCTGCAGGCATAGGATTGCTCCTTACCGTAATGATCTTCAGTTATCTCATTGGAGATAACCCCCTGTTCCGTGTTGCTGTGTATATTTTTGTCGGTGTTGCATCCGGGTATGCTGCGACTGTGGTCGTGTACTATGTGTTCATACCCAGACTTGCAAACTTACTTCAGGCGAATGATCTTTCACAACTCATCTTTACGGCGATCTCGTTGTTGCTGGGCGTTTCTTTACTTGCCAAGTTTTTCCCGCGTACTTCGTGGATGGGGAGCTTTGCCATGGCGGTGCTTGTCGGCGTGGGTGCCGCAGCGGTGATCGGTGGGGCATTACTTGGCACCGTAGTCCCACAACTTCAGGCGGCGATCGGCACGTTCCCGGATCTCCGTTCTGTAGTAGATTGGGGAACAAAGGTGAGAATGTTTGGTGAAGGGGCCGTGATGCTACTTGGAACAGTCTTTACGCTGGCAGCTTTCCACTTCAGCGCAGGGCGTGCAGCAGATGGTACTCCAAAGCGACCTCGCCTCCTTGAGATGGCAGCCTGGGTCGGACGTATCTTTGTCGCCATTACGCTTGGTGTAATTTTTGCGGGAGTCTACATGGCGGCCCTGACCGCCATGATCGAGCGCTTGAGTTCCATCATTGATTTCTTCAGACAGTTGTTGATTGGTAGCTAACTTATGCCTGCATCGCTGGTTCAAAACGAGTCCATACTTGCAATTGATGTCGGTGCCACATCCACGCGCGCCGTGTTGTTCGACGTGGTCGAGGGGCAATATCGTTTCGTTGCCTCCGGGCAGGCTCCCTCGACGGCGGAAGCGCCCTTCAAGGATATTGGGATTGGCGCGCGCGAAGCCATCATCAATCTGCAAAAGGTCACGGGCGCGATCCTGCTTGGACAGCACGATAACAACTTGATCGCGCCCTCACAACCCGATGGCTCGGGGGTGGACGCGGTCGTCGCGACCATTTCTGTCGGCCCCGCTGTCAAAACGGTGGTGGTCGGCCTGCTCTCGGACGTTTCCCTGCAAAGCGCGCGGCGATTGGCAGAATCCACCTACAGCCGGATCGTGGATACGCTGGATCTTTCCGATCACCGCCGGCCAGACCAGCAAATGGATAGCATCGTACGCTCGCGCCCCGACCTGGTCCTGCTTGCCGGTGGGACAGACGGCGGCGCCTCCCGGTCGATCCAAAAGATGCTGGAAGCAGTTGGGCTTGCCTGTTACTTGATGCCGATGGAAAAACGTCCCGTGGTGCTGTACGCAGGCAATCATAAACTTGCAGACGATGTCAAGGAAATGCTGGGGGCCCATGTTGGGAAGCTTGAGATCAGTCATAACGTCCGTCCTTCCCTCGAAACGGAAGACCTTGAGCCCGGGCGGCATGAGCTGGCTTTGTTGATGATGAAGCTGCGTCAGCGACAGATCAAAGGCGTGGATGAACTTAACCTCTGGTCCGCTGGAAATCTTCTACCAACAGCTTATGCCCAGGGACGCATCATCCGTTTTTTGAGCAAGCTGTATGAATCCACGCGCGGTTTGTTGTCCGTGAATGTTGGGGCATCTGCAACGTCGGTTGCAGCGGGGTTTAATGGTGAATTGACATTGGGTGTTTATCCGCAGTACGGACTGGGCGAAAATCTGGCCGGCTTGTTGCAACAGACGGATATAAACGACATCATGCGCTGGCTGCAATTGGATATTTCGCCAAACATGCTGCGCGAATATATGTTCCAGAAATCGTTATATCCCTCCTCCATTCCTGCTACAAAAGATGAGCAGGCTCTTTCCCAGGCAATTGCGCGCCAGGCTTTATACCTGGCAGTGCACGCGGCGCAAAAAGATTTCCCAGCTCACGCGCGTCCTGCTCGCATGGGATTGATGCCTCCCCTGGATTTGATCCTCGGCGGCGGCGGAGTGATTGGCGAACAATCCTCGCTCGGACAAAGCTTGCTGTTGCTGCTCGATGCGATCCAGCCGGTTGGGATCATGCCCATCCTGCTCGACCAGAATAACCTGTTGCCGCTGCTGGGTGTGGCCGCCTCGCGCAGTTATTACCTGCCGGTACAGGTTATCGAGTCGGGAGCGTTTATTGGCTTGGGAACGGTTGTTTCGGTCATTGCTGCAGGAAATTACGGCGACCAGGTTTTGCGTGCAAAACTGACGTATGCCGATGGAACGGACGCGCGTGCCGAAGTCAAATTTGGCGGACTGGAGATCCTGCCCCTGCCCAGCGGGCAGACGGCCCGTCTGAGCCTGCAACCGCTTCGTCGTGCAGATGCAGGCCTGGGTCCTGGAAAGAGCGGCGTTGTCCCGGTGACAGGCGGCGCGCTGGGCGTTGTCATCGATGCGCGTGGGCGCCCGCTGCAAATTCCAGCCGATCCTGTCCGCAGGCGTGAGTTGATGAAGAGATGGTCATACACGGTGGGAGGTTAATATGCTTGCCCCAGTGCTTCATGTTTTGCCTCTTGCCACGATCATCCGCGAACGAACCCTGCCCGTTGCCGGCAAGGTGAACGTGCATGTCAACCAGCGCGTCAGTCCTACGGATGTGATCGCCGAAGCGAGTTTTGCACGCGAACATGTTCTGCTGGATGTGGCCCGTACATTTGGCGTATCCCCGGCTGCCGCAGACAAAATGATCCGGGTGAAGGAAGGCGATCGGTTAGCGCAGGGCGCGCTGGTAGCGGAAGGAAGCGGATTGTTTTCGCGTGCGATCAAGGCTCCGCGTGCGGGACGCGTGATGATTGCCGGTGGCGGACAAGTATTGATGGAAGTTGGTGACACTCGGGTTGAGTTGAAGGCAGGCTTGCCAGGTGTGGTAACCCGAGTTTTGCCCGAACGCGGTGTCATCATTCAGACGGCGGGTGCGCTCATCCAGGGCGTGTGGGGGAACGGCCGCATCGACAACGGTTTGATGGTCAGCCTGTTGGAAAAGCCCGATGACATCCTGAGCGCGGACCGCCTCGATGTGAGTCTGCGCGGCTCGGTCATCCTTGGCGGACATGTGCGTGACGTGGAGACCCTGAAGGTTGCCGCGGAAATGCCAGTGCGTGGTTTGATCCTCTCGAGTTTGCTTTCGCCGCTGATCGTGCCCGCTTATCAGATGCGTTATCCGATCATCGTGATGGATGGCTTTGGCGCCATGCCGATGAACTCGGCCGCGTTCAAACTTTTGACAACGAATAACAAGCGTGAAGCGACGGTGAACGCCGAGCACTTTGACCGTTACAGCGGAAATCGTCCCGAAGTAATTATCCCCTTGCCTGTCTCGACTGAACCCGCTGAGCCGAATGACTTCGAAACCTTTGCCGTGGGACAAACCGTGCGCCTGCGCCGCCCGCCGAATGCCGGAATGATCGGCAGTTTATCCAATCTGCCTGCAGGACTCAGCACATTGCCCACTGGTTTGCGTGCGCCTGCGGCGGAAGTTAAGCTTGAAAACGGTGAGACGGTGCTCGTGCCTTTGGTAAACCTGGAAGTTGTGGGATAATTCAATTCATAATCGAAAGATAGAGGAGAGTGCAATCATGACAACATTTGATGACGATAATGCGGCTTTCGATGATGCTAATCCGCCCGAGGAATCAAATAATCGTACATTCCTGCTCATCGCCGGCATTCTCGGAGGGCTGGTTTTTCTGGGACTCCTCTGCATTGTCGGATATTTCTTCTTTATGAATAATGCGAATCAGGGAAATACTGCGACCGCGCAGGCGCAAGCCACACAACAGGAAGCGACCATTCAAGCAGGCTTGACGCAAACCGCAGCTGCCCAGGGACTCACACAGACCGCGGCTGTGACACTTACCGCTCCTCCGACCAATACACCGGTGATCGCCGAAGCGACTATGACGCCCAGTGAGACGCCGAATCCAGCCACCGCGACCGTTGGCGCAGCCTTCACCCAAATCGCTGTTTCCACCCAAACCATCATTCCCACATCGACGGCTCTGCCCAATACCGGGTTTGCAGATGAAGTCGGCGCGCCGGGGCTGATCCTGGTCGCGATGGCGCTTGTGGCTGTGATCTTCCTCGTGCGGCGATTAAGAGCATCACCATCTCAGTAAAATACCCCTTGTGAAATAGTAGACCCTGAAGGACAATCTTCAGGGTCTATTTTTGTTTGATGGTGCTGGTAAAAGAACTGGAACTCCCCAGCGTGCATTTCAAGACAAAGCCTTCGTATTTTGACGCGAATTTTTTAATCAATTCGCGATGTCACACCACGCTGGCATAGCCAGCAGAGGGGCAGTTCGTGTTATGCGTGGCAAAGAGATGACTTTGAGCTACGCCCATCGATTTCACATTATGTTAAGTGGGCAGATATATTTTGAAGTCATCCATTTGTGGGATGGTACTGTAAGAATAATTACACATAATACAAGAAGCATACACGTTAACTTTGTAGCAAGGAGGCTAAAATGCACAGGATCGGGAGGGAATATCGTTTACTTATCTTGTTTATTGGCTTGTTCGTGATTTTGAGTTGCAGGAGTTGTGTACCGGTTGAAATGGAGTTCAACCTGGTGGCAGAGCCGTCTGTTTTCAGCGGCCCGGGGGAAGTGATCACCTATTCATACATTTTGAAAAATCCGGAAAACATACCGCTTGACTTTAGCATTACCGATGATAAATTTGGCGCGGTGCCATGCGCGTCCACAGGGCTGCAACCAGGCGGGACGATCACCTGCCAGCTTTCCTATACCACCACGGAGGCAGATGTGGCCGCCGGGGTGATCAAGAATACCGCCTCAGCGAGAGGTATATTACAGCGCCAGGGATCGGGGTTTTGGGAAGTTGATTACGAACCAGCTGTGAAGACCGCCAGCGTAGAGGTGGTCTACGAACCTCCCCACTGTCAGCTGGATCTTGAAAAATCTGCCAGCCCGACCTCCTATCTGACTGCCGGTGAGGTCATCCAATACACTTATGCAATCCACAACATAGGCTACACAGAGGTAAGCGGTCCATTTGCGGTGGCAGACGATAAAGTAGATGAATGGGCCTGCGACGATGTGGGAGTGGGATTTAATC
>DASTJG010000314.1:0-4982 GCA_035716785.1 Anaerolineales bacterium | reverse complement strand
ATGGCTGTATTCTGTATATCTGCCGGATTTGCGGTCGGTGTTCCCTGAGGAGCACAGGCGCTCGCGACCAAAATGAGCACCAGGCTGGTGACAAGTACATTTCGTTTCATCGACTACTTCACTTTCAGTTGGTTTGATAGGCTTTCTATTTATTTGATAGGCTTTCTATTTAATGGTAACTCTATCTTTATAGAGAGTAATTACCGCATCCTCATTGTTACGCAGTCTAAAGTTTCCGACCATCTTGTTGCCACCCACCCAGGCGACATAAAGATATTGCCCTATGGGGGCCTTGACTTTTATTGTTCCTTCGACAGGGTACTCAAGAATGGAATATTTGCCGTCGGGCATGGTGACCTGCAGGGATATATACGCTTCCGCTTTTGCCTTGTTGACAAGGACGACAGTGGAGAAGGGAACTTCCGGAGGTAGGGTTCCATAGAGGCGTATGCCCAGCGTTGGAGAGGCTGTTAGCTGATTGGACGCCAGTGTGGCTGTAGAAGTTCCAATCGCAGGTGCGGGACGCGTTGCAGTTGCCGGCGTTGTTGTCAGGTTAGTAGCTGGTGACGTAGAGCTCTGTACTGGTATAACAACCTGTGTATCGGTCGGGAGGGTGGTAGGTGACTCCACCATTACGGGAAGAGTTGCCGTATCGGTAACGGAAACCACTGGAAGCGTAGGTTGAGCCGTCAGCGTCTGGGCAACGGCGGTCTTGAAGAGGGCATCCGACGTCCCGGCTGTGTCTACAGTTGGTCCCGTCCCGGGGGTTGGAGAAAGAATCGCCGTACACGCGCTGAGCAGTAATGCAAATATCGAAGTGAGAACGACAACGGTCTTTTTCATCATGCCCTCCTTTGGGCTACCCCGCACGCTTCCCGAAAGGGTGAAGCGATGCGTGCAGGGCTACGATTGACTGACGACCTCCATAAACTGTGTGACAACATCGCGCAGCATGCGCTCTGGTAAAGCACCTACCTGCCGGTGGACGATTTTTCCGCCGGAAACGAATAACATGGTTGGAATTCCCTGAATGCCGTACTTCATCATCCATTCAGGGTTTTCGTCTGTGTTGATCTTGGCAACCAGGATCTTTCCTTCGTATTCCTTTGCCAGTTTTTCGAGAGTCGGAGCGATCATCTTGCATGGATTGCACCAGGGTGCCCAAAAATCGACAATGACAGGGATGGATGACTGTAGAACAGTCTTCTCGAATGCAGCATCGGTAACATGAATTGGTTCGTTTAACATGAGCTAACACCTTTGTTTTTTGCCTTTTTAGGCGTGTTATTTTACAATAACCAATATTCTGAGCTTGCCCTCAATCGAAAAGCGAGTATATCATAGAAACCCCCATGATATAATCGCCCGTCATGGCTGATGTCTTCGCGAAATGGAAAGATGGTCTCGCAAAAACGAGCAAAACGGCGTTTGGGCGCCTGGCTACATTCCTGGGCGCCACGGAAATCACACAGGAGACGTGGGATGACCTGGAAACGCTGCTCATTCAAGCCGATGTAGGGATCGAAACCACATCTGAAATTCTGGATTCGCTTCGCCGCTCTGTACAAAGCCAGGGCTTGACCCGCTCCGAAGAGCTTTCGGAGGCGCTCCGAGCCGAACTCCGTTCCCAGCTTGACCCCGCACCAGCTTTCCAATGGAAGGACAAGCCTTCTGTGATCATGGTAATTGGCGTCAACGGTTCCGGGAAAACGACCACGATCGCCAAAGTGGCCCAACGGTTTCAAGCTGAGGGGAAGACACTGTTGTTCGGTGCGGCAGATACATTCCGTGCCGCAGCTGTGGATCAACTCCAGGTCTGGGGGGACCGGCTGAAGGTGGACGTGGTTGCAGGCGCACCGGAATCGGACCCGGGCGCAGTTGCGTTCAACGCAGTGCAATCCGGTACGGCGCGCGGTATGGATTTTGTTATCGTCGATACGGCCGGGCGCTTGCACACCCGCTTCAACTTAATGGAAGAATTGAAGAAGGTTCATCGTGTGATCGGGAAAGCTCTGCCCGGCGCGCCACACGCCGTCTGGCTCGTGCTGGATGCCACGACAGGCCAAAATGCCTTGCAGCAGGCCAAGGCGTTCAAGGAAGCCGTGGGTGTGACCGGCGTGATCTTATCGAAACTCGATTCGTCGGCGCGCGGCGGCATGGCATTCGCCATTCAGCGTGAAATTGGTCTGCCCATCTTGTTCGCCGGGCTGGGCGAAAAACCGGAAGACCTGATACCCTTTGACCCCGATGCTTTTGTTCAGGGCATCTTGAGTCAATAACCTTGTTGGAGGAAACATGCAAGACCTTGTAAACCGTTTGCAGTCCGCGGAGGACTTGACTCGTCAGTTACTGGTGCGTCTTTGACTTCGCGTCAAAGGAGCTTAAACTTTCCCAATTTGAAAAAGAAATAGAGGGACCCGATTTTTGGAGTAATCCCTCGCAAGCCCAACAGGTCATGAAGCAATACAATGCTGTCAAGGCAGAAGTCGCTTCATGGCGCGCTTTTTCGCGTCATCTGAATGACACTCTTGAGCTTGCTCAGCTCGATGATGAGAGTCTGCGCGCGGAACTTGAAGCCGAAGTTTCCGCGCTCGAAGCCGAATTGGAGAAGCGGTCTTTCACCGCAATGCTTTCCGGAAAGTACGATCGCGACCCGGCTATCCTTGCCATTCACGCGGGCGCGGGCGGAACGGATTCACAGGATTGGGCGGCGATGCTCGAGCGCATGTACCTGCGCTGGGCGGAAGCGCGTGAATACGAAACGGAGATCCTTGACCTGACCGAGGGCGAAGAGGCAGGTATCAAAAGTGTCACGATCGCCGTGAATGGTGAGTATGCATTTGGATATCTGCGCTCTGAAAAAGGTGTCCATCGCCTGGTACGGCTTTCCCCATTCGACGCCGCGCACCGCCGGCATACCTCGTTTGCGCTCGTGGAGGTCCTGCCCCAGGTTGCCATGGATGAGGCGGAGGTCGAGATCGACCCCGGCGACATCAAAGTGGATGTATACAAGTCTTCAGGCGCGGGTGGACAGAATGTACAGAAAAATGCGACAGCCATCCGTATCACGCATATTCCCACTGGGATCGTGGTCACCTGTCAGAACGAGCGTTCACAAACTCAAAACCGCGAGTTTGCCATGCGCATCCTGCGGGCGCGTTTGTTGGAACTGAAGCAGGCCGAAAAGGAGGAAGAGCGGGCAGTCCTGCGCGGCGAATACACCAAAGCCGAGTGGGGAAGCCAGATCCGTTCCTATGTGCTGCATCCCTATCAAATGGTGAAAGATCACCGCACAGAACACGAATCGGGCAATACGCAAGCCATCCTCGACGGCGAACTGGATGAATTCATGGAAGCTTATTTACGACATGTTTAGGATGTAAGTGAATGAAGAAGTTATCTCAAATCCTTTTCACGCGCGAAAACCTTCTGGCAGTTCTGCTGTGCCTGATCATGCTCACCCTGGTTATTTTTACTGCCGACACATCGCCCACCTGGATCTATCAGGGCTTCTAATGCCACCCCATAAAATGATGAAAGGGACTTCCTGTGACGGACACAATTATTTCTGCAATTGAAAAGTATATCGCTGCGCAAGTTCTCAAACAGCCAAACCGCAGGATCGCGCCAGATGAACCGCTGATCTCAAGTGGTTTGATCGATTCATTCAGCCTGATGGATATCGCCTTGTTCGTCGAGGACACGTTCGGGGTGCGCATCGAAGACACGGAATTGAATGCAAGTACATTCGATAATCTGAACCAGTTGGCCTCGCTCGTTGAATCTCGCAAATCATGACTACCGTTCCTGAGCGACTAAAAGCGCTTCACACCGCGACCCCGGAACGGGTCGCCATTTATATGCAGTTTCCCGGCCGCGAGGATCTGCCGCTAACGTATGAACAACTCCTATCCGGAGCCAGTGCATATGCACGTACCCTGGAGAGCGAAGGGATTCAGCCTGGCGAAGTAGTCATCCTGATCCTTCAGCATGGTGAGGATCTGGTTTACTCTTTCTGGGGGGCGATTTTACACGGTGCGATTCCTTCCATCATGCCATTTCTAACAGAGAAGCTGTCTCCCGAGCGTTACCGGGCGGATCTCTCTGCTCTTGTTTCTGTCGCGAGGCCGGCTGCGATCGTTACCTATCCGGAATTTGAGGTGGAAGTCCGGGCTGCCTTGCAGTCCGGTGACCCGGTTCGTTCGGTGATTGTCACAGATCGCATCGAGTCCCAGTCCGGCATTGGGTTTGCTTCGTTAAAAGGATTTGAGCGCAAGCCGGAGGATATCGTCCTGCTGCAGCATTCGTCCGGGACAACGGGTTTGCAAAAGGGAGTGGCACTTTCTCACCACGCGGTTTTTAACCAGCTTGATTCGTACGGCAAGTCGCTTTCGATCACTGAAAACGATGTGATCGTTTCCTGGCTGCCTCTCTACCATGATATGGGTCTGATCGCCGGATTCCTGATGCCAATCCTTGCGGGTATTCCTCTGGTCCTCATGTCGCCGTTTGACTGGGTGCGCGCTCCGTATAAACTTTTGCAGTCTATCTCGAAACACCGTGGGACGCTCACCTGGCTTCCCAATTTTGCCTATAATTTCTGTGCGCAGAAGATCCGTGACCGCCACATCGAAGGCGTGGATTTGTCCCCGTTGCGGGCAGTGATTAACTGTTCTGAGCCGGTGCGCTGGGAAAGTCATGTTGCTTTTTACGAACGGTTCAAGGGTTATGGCTTGAAGTTCGAGGCGCTGCAAACGTCTTATGCGATGGCGGAGAACGTTTTCGGTGTCACGCAAAGTAGATTGGGGAGCGTACCCGTTGTCGAGGAGATCGACCGGGAGGCGTTCATGAGCGAACGTGTTGCGAAGATTCCGCTCGACGGCCGTCCCGCCATGAAGATGATGTCGTCTGGCCAACCGCTTGAAAATACGAAAGTCAAAGTTTTGAATGATAAGGGAAAGGAAGTGCCCGAGCGCGTCATT
>DASTJG010000313.1:0-6641 GCA_035716785.1 Anaerolineales bacterium | reverse complement strand
GGTCGGCCGCCTCGACAGCCGCTTCACCGGCAAGGATCGTTTGGGAGTAACCGAAAATGCGGAGTACGATCCGCTGCTCACGAACGTCATGGGTCCGTACACCGCGGGCTTTTATGATTACGTCCGCAGTGAGTTGAAGTTCGAATCAGATTTATCCTACGAGATCCTGAGTGAGTTCGTCCATCCCTGGTCGTATGCCGAGTTCGAGAATCAATACGTCAATGTCGGCGAGACACTCCGCAAAGCAATGACGTTCAATCCCTATCTTAAAATCTTTGTCGCGAATGGCTATTATGACCTCGGTACGCCGTACTTCGCGACCGAATATACATTCGATCACCTTGGACTGGATGAGAACCTGCGGGATAACATCTCGATGGAATACTATGAAGCCGGGCACATGATGTACATCCACATGCCCTCGCTCAGGCAGATGAAAAAGGATCTTGCGAACTTTATCAAAGGCGCGATGTGAAGTTTTGTAAAGTAAAAGAGGAGCAGAAATTTTCTGCTCCTCTTTTTGTTAACCGCTCAAGGCGGCGTCCTCGCCGCCGGGGACGGCGGCTTGAGCAATATTACGGCTCCCAAACAATCGAGACCATGCTATACAGATATGGCTGGCCGTTGATGTACTCGACCCCGATCAGCCAGGTGCGAAAGTCGAAGAATTGTGATGAGCCTGGCTTAAAAAGATTGTAGTAACGGATGTTTGTATACGGCCACGGATGTGATAGTGGGAATACTTTCGTCAGGTTGTCACAATAGGTTTCCATGTTCGGGGCGTTCACCACTTCCAACACTTTCGGCTGGATGATCTGTGAGAATGTTCCTTTTCCATAGTCTGTGCCGCCGACCGGACCTGAACCCCATTGAAACACATCCGTGCTGGTGAAGGCATTTCTGGCTGTTGTGACGCTATAGTTTGCCGCGGCATCATAGGCCCACAAACGGACATCCACTCCGTGAACCGGACTGACAAGCGAGGCAAACATCTCACCGTTCGACTGGTTCATGCTGCCCTTCAGTTGTTCGATCAGGGCAGGGATACGCGTGTCCGCGCAGAAGGCATCGTGCGAGACATATTCGGTCAGATAGTAGGAGTTGACCCAGCCGGTCCCGCCATTGGGATTCTGGACTTCCACCCAGGTCGCGCCCTCCACGCTGGCAGTCGGTCCCGTTCTCATCGCGCTGACCGCGTCTGCAGGGAACGATCCGACCACGGGCTGGCTGGTCCCCGCGCCCGCGCGGACGTTCAACACGTCATTCAACGCGACGCGCACGACCGCGTAGGGGCCTGTCAGAGTTGACGGATTATTTATAAATTTTGTCGGCGCGATGAGAGCACTATGCCAGTACAGGCTGCCGTCCGCGCGTTGTGTGACGTAGAGGATCGCCTCGGCATTGCTATCTGATCCCCAGCCAGAGACGAACAAACCATAGGACTTGGATGGGTCGAGACCCATGATGGCATAGGGGTTCAAGCCGCCCAGCAAGGCATTCAGATCCTGGCTGGCATTTGGTACCAGCGTGACCGTCAGACCTGTCCGCAACGACTCAATGGCCTGGTCGGATGGGTAGGATGTTCCCTGCGACTGCCAGTAGGCAAACCCAAAAGTCTGATCCATCATGGCGGGTAATGCATCGAAGCTGCGCGCGTTCAAGGTATTCACAACAGTTTGCGCGAATTCCGCCGCAGATGGAGGAGGCGTCGCGGGTGTGGGACTCGGACATGGCAGCGGCGGAGTAGGCACCGGCACCATCTCAGAACGCGAGTTGTTATTTTCATCACTTTCTGCGTTCGTGTTGGTTGCATCCGCGAGCGCGGTCACCGGATTGCTGTAGCCGGGGAAGAATAAGATCGTCGTCGCCCCGCTCTCTAGCGCGTTTGCCGTCTGGTCCACGTCATTGACCCTGACCACAAAACTGAGGGCAGTGGCTTGACCATTATTTTTGATCCACACTCTCACGCCCATCGGATCTCCTGAGGCGAGACAACTCGTGTTCTGTAATTCGATTTTCATCTGCGTAATGGTCAAGTCAGGCTGGGGTTGCGGGACAGGTGTGAGGATGTTGCCATAAAGCTTCGTCCAGGTGCGGCCGCCATCGCTGGTGCGGTAGAGCCCGGCATTCCCGCTTGGGTAATCTGTATCGTATACCCAGCCGGTGCTGGTGGAGACGAAATCCATTGCACGGACACCATCTCCGAAGTTTATGTTCGGTGTTACCTGGCTCCAGCTTGTCCCTGAATTATTTGTAACGTGGAGCACGCCGGTCGTATCCCATACGAAGCCATCTCGGACAGAGACAAAATCGTAATTACGGCTGTAAGCAGGTGCAAAGGCTGGTGCGAGACTCCAGGTTGTGCCGCCATTGTGGGTGATGTAAAGGAAGATGCCTTTGCCTGCATTGCCATCCATCCGTACTGGCAGGATCGCATCATTCGCGCCGAAGAAGATCGGTGCAGTGGTGCCGGTGATCGCATCTTCGTTACCTGCAGGCAGGGTCAGTGGTTGCTGTGACCATGTCGTACCGCCATTGGTTGTTTTGTAGAGGTAGATACCGTTCGCAGGACTCTCGCCGCCCACCCAACCGGTTGACGTGTTGCGGAAAGACATACCATTCTTGTAGCCACTAACGGGCATTCCAGTGTTATTGGGTATGTTTGGATCGTGAGCGAACTTGAGCGTCCAGGTCGCGCCGCCATCGGAGGTCTGATAGAGGGACACGGGATTTTTGTTCATGCCGATCCCCTCTCCCGAGAGCACAAAGCCGTTCAGGTCATCCAGGAACTGGATGTGGCCGCCGCTGAAGGGAACATTGTAATGTGTCCAGGTGCTGCCGCCGTCCAGCGTGCGATGGATCGAATCATTCGTCAATACCCAGCCTTTATTTGAGTCCCGGAAGAAGCCATTTCGAATGGTTGTGAGACCCGGTATCATGTTGTACCAGGTCGCGCCGCCGTCCGTCGTCCGCAGGACGTAGTTGTCGCCGAGCGCCCAGCCGTTGGCTTCATTAAACATAAACAGCTTGTTGATCACTGGAGAGGAAACCACCTCTGCTGGGGGCGTCGTCGGAACAGGTGTTGCGGCCATCCATGCAAAGGTCGACATGACCTGCGTGAACACGAGCGACTCGGCGGCTTTGTCGAAGACAGGTGGCGGAGTTTCAAAGTTGCCGGCGTTGAGAGAATGCAGGACGAAGTCCATGCTGATGCAGGCGCCGTTATGAGTAGTCGAGTAACTAACCCACTCATGCAGGTGACCTACTCCAGCATCTCCTCCTGTCTGTTTGAAGAATGAAATCCCATTAATCACAACAGTTTCGGTGGGGGACCCGGGCGGTGAAGTAGAGGATAAAGGACTCTGACAAGGGTCGGCATTTTCAATGGCGTTCACCTGCAGATATTTTTCGACCAGATTTGTGCCTGGCACGATGGGCATTTTGATCAGCACGCTGTTGGCTGATTCAAAGAAACGCTCAGACTGCGGAGGATACTGGAACTTGAAGCCATGTGCAGGATTTTCGTACGTCGGCCAGTCATTTGGAACAAGGGTAACTGTCGGCGGGACAGGTGTGATGGTCGCAGGCGCGCTTCCTTCCATGCGAACAATCGTTGGTCCACCCCATCTTACCCGGTCACCTGTGGAACTGCCGGTTGCAAGGATGGTAAGAATGAAACGCACGCTTCTGCCTGCCAATGGGGTCAGGTCAACACTCGCCATGTAATTCTTTTTATCGTTCTGTTCGCGCCACGACCAGAAATTGAAGATGCCGCCGTTGGCGGTCATGTAATCCAGACGGAAGGTCACATAACAACTGTAACCATATTCACATCCAGCGCCCGTAACGAAATGGTCGCCGGGCTGGACGGTAAACGTGGGGAAGATTCCCTGGATATAGCCATTGTATTTATTCTCAGGTGACATCAATAACGAAGGAAGAGGACCCATCGTCCCATCTTCCAGATGGGAATAGCCCAATGGGATAATAAAACCCTTCGAGTCGCCCTCCGTGCCCGGGCAGGGTAATACTCCGGCCCCGCTTCTCCATTGAGCCGAACAGGCATTTTGCCAGAAGTTGTAGCCGCCTTCATGGGGCGCCTCACCTGCCACGTTGATCTCTACCCAGACCGGGTCTGTTGCCGCCGCGCCGATGCCAAAGTATTGTCCGTTTGCGTTGCTCAAGATCCAATAGCCGCGGTATTTCCCGACTGCCGTTGGTGCAACCATGTTGACGCTGATATCAACGGTCTGCCCCCAGGCAGCGCTCCATGGCAGGTTGACCGAAGTGGGCGCGCTCATGGGTTCGCCGCTGTAATACACTAATTTATAAGAAGTCGTCCATGTGCAGGAGCCAGCATTCTTCAGCCGCCAGGTCTTGGTAAATGCCGCGCCCGGCGAAAAGGTGGTCCCATCCGGAACGGTCGCATCGGTGACAAAAGCAGCCTTGTCGCAGCCAGAGGGCGCGACGGTGGGTGGTGGTTGACCGATGGGCGTCGCGGTCGGCGGCAGTGGCGGGAGCGGAGTCAGCGTCGCGGGAGGCGCAGGCGGCTGGGTCGAGCCGGTCCGCACGATGCGAGGCGATCCCCAGATGGCGCGGTCGCCACTGGAAAATCCGCTGCCAAGCAGCATGAACACGAAGCGGACCCTTTGTCCCGCCAGCGAACTCAGGTCGATATCCGCGCGATAGAAACGCTTGTCGTAGGCTTCCTTCCACGACCACAACGTTCGTTGAACGCCGTTGGGCAGGATGTAATCGATGCGGAAGGTGACATAACAACGCGTCGCGCCGAACTCGCAGTTGACGAGCGTCTGCAGGTGGTCGCCCTGCTGGATCTGGAATTCAGGGTAGGCAGCCTGAATGTACCCATTGAATTTATTTTGTGGGACGAATAACAGACCTGGCGCTGAATCCAGAGAATCATCTTCAAGATGCGGCTGGTTGATCTGAAACGCGTAGCCGCGACTATCTCCACTCGTACCGGGGAAGGGCAGCAGTCCTGCTCCGCTCCTCCATTGGGCATGCGGTGCATTCGTAACAAAATCATAAATTGTCGCGTTAACAGTAACAACGTTGATATCCACCCAGAATGGGTCGCCGGCGGACTCGCCAATGCCGAATTGCGCGCCCGCCGCGTTGCTGATTTTGAATAAGGCTTTATAGTGACCACTTGTCCCGGGAGCCGTTAAGTTCACCGATACATCCACCGTTTGACCGGGCGGCACATCCGCGATCAGCTTGACCGAGGACGGCGCGCCGAGGGCATCCCCACCGGCCCACACGAGGTTGTATGCCGTCGTCCACGTGCAGGTGCCGATGTTCATCAGCCGCCAGGTTTTGGTAAACGCCGCGCCTGTCGCAAACGATGAACCATCGGGAGCGGTCAGGTCAGAGACGAATTGCGCATGATCGCAATACGTTTGGGCTTGTGCTCTTGGAACAGATTGCAGAACGAGCATTGCCGCGAGCAAAGCCATGCTGAGGAATTTTTTCCCGAACATGGAACCTCCTCCAGATTCACGCCCAAATGCGTGTTGTTCAGCCATGTTTATCATCGCGCAAAGCGACTTGCCTGACATTAAAACTTCAACCTGTTTCCCTGACAGTTTCAATACAAAAATCAGCTAAATCTGCTGTAAAATCATCGCGCAGGTTATCCAGTTTTTGATGGGAGTATTTGTATGAATCTTGACGATTTCAACGATTTCAAACAACTCGACACGCTCAACATGCTGGGCGAGATCGATCACCTTCCCGACCAGCTTGGCTTTGCTTATCAACTTGGCATGAAACACGATTTACCGGATTGGAAGGACTTTAAACAGGTGGTGATCGCCGGCATGGGCGGTTCCGCCATCGGCGCGGATCTGCTGGCCGCGTACTGCGCTTCTCTCTGCCCGCTGCCTGTTTCCGTTCAACGTGATTATGGTTTACCCCTCTTTGCGCGCGGCGCAGAGACGCTCGTCATTTGCTCGTCCCATTCCGGGGACACCGAAGAGACGCTGGATGCCTTCGATGTTGCGCACAAAGCCGGGTGCCGCATCATCGCCGTGAGCACGGGGGGTGAGCTTACCAAACGCGCCGGGGAAAACAAGCGGAGCAGTCCTGCGGATAACATTCCTGTGTGGACATTCGAGCACAAAGGACAGCCGCGTGCTGCGGTTGGATTCTCATTTGGTCTTTTGCTGGCAATGTTCCAGCGGCTGGGGTTCATCCCCGATCAGAAAAGGGCGCTGGATGATGCAATCGCCTCCATGAAGAAGTCGCAGGACCATCTCAAAGCCAATGTCCCCACGACAAGCAACCCCGCCAAGCGCTATGCCGGTCAATTGATGGGACGCTGGGTCACGGTCATGGGATCAGGCCTGCTCTCTGTAGTTGCCCGGCGCTGGAAGGGACAGATCAATGAGCTTGCGAAGGCGGGCGCGAATTTCGAGTTCCTGCCCGAGGCCGATCACAACACCCTGGCCGGGACGATGTACCCTCAGGAGGTGCTCAATGCTCACACCATGACCATCTTCCTGCGCTCCCCATCCGATCATCCGCGCAACCGAGTCCGCACAGAATTGACGAAGAACGCCTTCATGCTCGAGGGCATGAACACAGACCTGGCCGAGGCGCGCGGGAACACGCCTCTCGCG
>DASTJG010000312.1:0-8026 GCA_035716785.1 Anaerolineales bacterium | reverse complement strand
CGGATTTGATCGTCAACCACGTATCGTCTGCCTCCCCGCAATTCATGGATTATTCTGAGAAGGGTGATGCTTCCATTTATAACGGCATGTTCCTGACCATGGACAGTATCTTTTCGAATGGCGCTACCGAATCGGATCTGTTGACCATCTACCGTCCCCGACCGGGCTTGCCTTTTTCCTACGCTACTTTGAAAAACGGCCAAAAACGCCTGCTGTGGACAACCTTTACCCAACAGCAGATCGATATCAATGTAAATCATCCACAGGGCCAGGCGTATCTGCAATCGGTGCTGCAAACGCTGCACGAGAATAATATTCGAATGGCCCGGCTGGACGCGATCGGATATGCCGTCAAAAAACCGGGAAGCAGTTGCTTCATGATCCCGGAAACCTTTGCCTTTATCGAAGCCCTTGCCCGGCAGGCTGCCACACTGGGGATCGAAGTCCTCGTCGAGATCCATTCCTATTTTCGCAGGCAGATCGAAATTGCCCGCCAGGTGGATCGCGTCTATGATTTTGCATTGCCGCCCCTGGTGTTGCACGCCATATTCAATCGTACTGCTCGTTATCTAAAACAGTGGCTGGCGATCAGCCCGCGCAATGCCATCACCGTGCTGGACACACACGATGGCATCGGTGTGATTGACATCGGCGCGGATGGCACGGATCCGCAGGACCATTCCGGTTTGATCCCCCCGGAAGAACTGGATGCCCTGGTCGAAAGAATCCACACGAACAGTAACGAGCAGAGCCGGCAGGCGACCGGCGCAGCCGCCTCCAACCTGGATCTATATCAGGTCAACTGCACGTTTTATGACGCCCTCGGGCGCAACGATCATGACTATTTACTGGCACGCGCCATTCAGTTTTTTGCCCCTGGCGTGCCGCAAGTCTATTATGTAGGCTTGCTGGCAGGGGAAAACGACATGGCTTTACTGGCAAAGAGTGGAGTCGGGCGCGACATCAATCGGCACCACTATACATCCGCAGAGATCGACCAGGCCCTTCAGCGCCCTGTCGTTCAGTCCCTGTTTGAGTTGATCCGCTTTCGGAATCGACATCCGGCTTTTGATGGCACGTTCAGCCTGCCCGAAACTGGGGAATCTGAAATTACTTTACGCTGGGACAATGGAGCTGATTGGGCGATATTAGAAGTTGATTTTGCTTCCGGCTCGTACCACATTTCCAGTAGTTCATAACTTCATCCCGACTAACAGTTTCTTCTGTTATTATGTCTTTCTCATGGAGAGAATCCTGTGGGTGAGTTGTATCGTCCACACTATCATTTCACGCCACCCGCCAATTGGATGAATGATCCCAATGGGTTGGTGTATCTGATGGGTGAATATCATCTTTTCTATCAATATCATCCGGCGAGCACCGTCTGGGGGCCGACGCATTGGGGGCATGCCGTCAGCCGGGATCTCGTCCACTGGCAGTATTTGCCGATCGCGCTTTATCCTGATGAACAGGGAATGATCTTTTCCGGCAGCGCAGTCGTGGATTGGGAGGACACGGCAGGGTTTGGCAGGGACGCTCTGGTAGCGGTCTTCACGTACCACAAGGATCATGTCGAAACGCAAAACCTGGCATATAGCACAGACCTGGGACGTACATGGACAAAGTACGCGGGCAACCCGGTCATCCCGAATCCGGGGCTGCCCGATTTTCGTGATCCCAAAGTTTTCTGGCATGAAGACCATTGGGTGATGGCACTCGCGGCCGGGAATGTGATTCTTTTTTACACCTCCTCAGATCTGAAAAAATGGGAACAGAGTGGAAGTTTTGGAGATGGATACGGCTGCACGGATGGAGTGTGGGAAACACCGGACCTGTTTCGACTGAACATAGATGGCAGTGACGAAACATATTGGGTCTTGACCGTTGGAGTCGGCAACGGGGCTCCCGCCGGTGGATCAGGGACTCAATATTTCATTGGCGATTTTGATGGAAAACGATTCATATCTGAAAATCCCAAAGAGTTGAGCCTCTGGGCGGATCACGGAGCGGACTACTACGCTGCACAATCCTGGAGCGATGAACCCAATCACCGCCGCCTGATGCTGGGCTGGATGAACAACTGGCAGTATGCGTTGCATGTTCCCACCGCGAGCTGGCGCGGCTCCTTCAGCCTCGTCCGTGAGTTGGCCCTCACGCGGACAGAGCAGGGTGTTCGCCTCCTCCTGAGACCTGTCCCCGAGATGCAAGCCCTGCGCAGGGAACAGCTTTGCTGGCATCGAGAAGTCATTCAACCCGGTACAAACTTATTGTCAAACGTTCAAGGGAATGTGCTTGAAATTATCGCTGAGTTCGAGATCGACGAAGATAGCGATCGCTTTGGCTTCCGCATCCGAGTTGGGGAGAATGAACATACGACCATTTGCTACGCGGTGAAAGAAAAACGACTCAGCGTGGATCGCACACATTCAGGGCAGGTCGATTTCAAGGACGGTTTTGCCGGCGTCCATTCGGCTGATTTGTCACCGATGAACAACGTCCTGCGTCTGCATATTTTTGTGGACAGTGCGTCGGTGGAGGTCTTTGCCGATGATGGGCTGGTGACGTTCTCCGAATGTATCTTTCCTTCTGAAGGAAGCGATAGGCTTGAACTTTTCGCCGAGGGCGGAACTGTCCTGCTTACTTCGCTCACTCTGTTCCATCTCAATCCGGCAACATTTCAAACAATAGAAAACTGATCTTGCGAAGGCATGAACCATGCTTCGCGCTTGTCAGAGTTTGGTCAGGGGCAATATGCGACGCGGTTCCATATCATTATGTAAAATGAGTATTTCATAAGAAATGCTGATGACTTTCAGCAAAGCCCTTGACATTCACGTAACGGCAACATTTACATTGGCGACCATTAGAAAGGAAGTGACGATCATGTTTACAGTTGGCGAATTCTCACGACTTGCCCGGGTTTCCAAGCGATTACTGCGTTACTACGATGAAATTGGTTTGCTGAAACCTGTCCACACCGACAGGCTCACCGGCTATCGCTATTACAGTGCCGAGCAAATGCCCCGTTTGAACCGGATTCTGGCGCTCAAGGATTTAGGCTTATCCCTCGACCAGATCCAACGGCTGTTGAACGACCAGGTCTCGACGGACGAGATCCAGGGCATGCTGCTGCTGAAGAAAGCCGAGATCGAGCAGCAGGTACAGGAAGAGATTCAGCGTATCCGCAATATCGAAGCCCGCCTGCAGTTCCTGCACAGCGCAGAGGCAGAGGGTCCCTTTGATGTGGTCATCAAGCAAATTCCCGCCCAGCCTGTGTTGAGTGTGCGCACAAGGCTTGCATCTTTGGAAGATGGAGTCGGTATCTTCGGACAGATCATGATGGCTCTGCCGGAGAAAAGCGGCGAAGGTCTGTTCTTTGCCATCCTGCACAGCGATGGCATTGACGAGGGGGACCTGGATGTGGAGATCGGCCGTACCGTTGCAGTAAAGACCCACGCTCCTGTGCCATTGGATAGTGGCTTGCAGTTGCATTTGCGCGAACTACCCCCGGTCGACACAATGGCGACGTTTATCGTGAAGGGACCCATGGCAAATCTGCTCGTCGGTTACAGCGTGATCGGCACCTGGGCAGAGTCCAATGGATATCGTCTGGCTGGAGTTCCTCGTGAGGTCGCTCTGCAATTGCCGCAGACAGCCGATTGGAGCGATGCCATCGCTGAAATCCAGTATCCGGTTGAACCGGTTCGCTAGAACAATGCCCTTCTCATCCTTTCTATAAACAAATTCTATGTAGAGGTTACAGGAGTAAAAGCATGATTACGGAAATGATGCGAGAACCATTAGCAAAGACGATCAAGTATGTTAATCCAGTCAAATATGAATCTGCAAAAGGATTGGTAGCACAGGTCTACGATCAATTACAAACGGACTTTATCCCCGCACCGCTAATCGCCCTCCATTCTCCCGTCCCCGCAGTGATGGCTGGGGCATGGAGCATGCTGCGGGAAACATTGATGGCAGGCCAGGTGAATCGTTCCTACAAAGAGGCGGTCGCGGCGACAGTTTCCAGGGCAAACGAGTGTCCCTTTTGCGTCGACGCGCATACAGTGATGCTCCGCGCAACTTCAGATGATGATGTAGCAAATGCCATCCTGCAGGATGATCACGAACGCATTCAAGACCCATCCATACGCGCTCTTGTGCAATGGATCTGGGCAAACAGGACATCGAACCCCAGCCCTGCGCTTCCTCTGCCGTTCTCTCAGAGTGAGATGCCTGAGATCGTGGGTACTGCGCTGACATTTCACTATCTTAACCGCATGGCGAATATTTTCCTCGGAGATTCTCTGCTCCCGTTCTCGATGCCATCCACTCTTAAGACGTTTACCTACCGCTTGTATGCAGCCACGGAGGGCAAGCGCGTGGTACGGACTCTTCCGTCGGGCAAATCGTTGAAGTTCCTTCCAGAGGCGTCATTGCCCGACGATCTGTCGTGGGCGGCTGGAAATCCAGCGATTGCCGGTGCACTCGCCGGACTTGCTACGGTGATCGAGGATGCGGGCATACAAACATTGCCTGAGTCAGTGCGCTTGTCCGTCAAAGAGCGTGTCCGGGCATGGAACGGTGAAGACATGGGGTTGAGTCGTCAGTGGGTGGAGGAGGCTGTCTCTAAGATGGAGACAGAACATCGAGCCGCGGCGCGCCTGGCTCTGCTCACGGCATTCGCATCTTATCAGGTCGATGCGGAGATTGTCGACGCTTTCCGCGCGCAGCACCCGGACGATGCTCAATTGATTGCTGCCACTGCCTGGGCGAGTTTTACAGCAGCACGGCGTGCCGGCGAATGGTTAGCGGCGCCACTAAAGATTGCAGTCCAGGGTTGAGCGATTATCGGTAAAGAACGTTTATTGTTACAAGGAGAAAATGATGAACTACTATTTGATCGCGAAATTTGTCCACATTGTGGGCGCGTTGGGAATGTTCGTAGTCCTTGGGATTGAGTGGTTGAGTCTGAGAAGTTTGCGACAGGCTGCCAGCACCACGCAGATCCGTGAGTGGACTCGTATCACCAGTGGATTTCAACGGCTGGGAGGAATATCCATGGTTGCCATTCTCATCAGTGGGTTCTACATGATGGCAGTAGCCCGGATTGGCGCAGCCTGGCTGATCGTTGCCTTTGGGTCGTTGATCCTGATGGGTGTATCGGCGGGCATTGTCACAGGCCGGCGTATGACAGCGCTTCAGCGATCTCTCCAGGAGACGGAGGCAATCTCTCCCTTGACCGGTCGATTGCTGCATCAGCCACTTCTCTGGGTTGTGCTCCAGATACGAGTGGCCGTCACTCTGGGAGTTGTTTTTCTGATGACTGCCAAACCGGATCTCGCCGGATCGCTTCTGACGATGGGGCTGGCTGCGATCCTGGGTCTTATCTCAGCCCAGCTCAGCCTGCGACGTGAACAGGCAAGGAAAGAGAGTAGTACTAAAGAGACGATGGCTAACGTTTGAGGTAAGCAGTGACACCATGTTGAGCATCTCTATGCTCAACATGGTGTCTTTACCTGTAAAATGGACCCGTTGATTTGTCTTGACGTAAAATTGCCTGTCAGTCATAACAAAGTTGAATAGCCATTATCCTTATAATAGCAGGGATAGCATCGTAAGCAGGAATTTTGTTTTCATAGGAGGTAGTATGGCAGACCTGTTGGAGCAATTACTTCAGGAGGAGCAGGATCTTCAGTTTGTAAGCTTCAATGAAGCCACGGCCTGGCAGCTCGGTTGTCAGCTTGTGGAACGGGCTCAAAAGCAGAGACTTCCCGTTGCGATAGATATTATGCGCGGCAGTCACCAGCTTTTCCACGCGGCTCTGATCGGTTCAGCACCGGATAACGATGAATGGGTCAAAAGGAAATCCCGCGTAGTGTACCGGTTTGGGCACAGTTCCTTCTACATGGGAGAGCTGCTGAGGAGCAGAAACCAAACGATGGAGAAGAACTACCTGGTCCTGGAGAGCGAGTTTGCTCCTCATGGTGGGAGTTTTCCTGTGATCGTAAAAGGGACCGGCGTAGTCGGCACGATTACGGTCTCGGGCCTGCCTTCCCAGGATGATCATAATCTTGTCGTTGAAGCGATCAGGGGTTATCTGGCATCGCAAAAATAATCATGAAAGTTATGGCGCGCACTCGGGCGGCTGCCACTCGGGGTGCATGGACTTCCATGCCGCGACCGTGGACTCGATCTGCGTGACGCCATCCTTCCAAGCCGATTCGGGATCAGCGCCCAGCGCGATCTGCTGCAGCATCGTATCGACCACCCCCGGTGTGCCGAATATTTCCCATGCCCAGGGTGGGGCGGCTTCCGATTCCAAAGTGCCCATATGCATGACTGGATGCCTGGTCAGGGTGGACCACTCGTAAAACGATTCGAGCCAGTCCCGATGCATGATGATATAAGGATCAGAAATATTCAGGGACTCAGACCGTGCTGAGTTAAGTGATGGGATCATATGCCCCGGCAGAGTCATGTCGTAACGCAGTAAACGATCCCCGCTGGCGAGCCATTGCAGGAAATCCTTGGCTTCCTCCTTGTTTTGGGTGCTCGAGGCAATCGCGAAGCGACTCCACACACCCAGCGTGAGGCGCTGTTCACCGAAGGGAGGAAATATCACGGTGACCTTGTCCATAAGTTCAGGGCGTGTATCGTGGAGTTGAACGCCGAGCCGCCCTCCATAGACTGCCATCGCGACACGCCCGTTCAGGAATGCATCGATCTGTTCCCCATACCCCCAGCTATTGTAGCCAGGCGGGGCATACTGTGTCAGCGCTGCCCAGCGCTTGATCGCTTCCAGGGCCTCCGGTTGGCCGAAGGCAATGTCGCCGTTACAGGTGAAATAATCTCCGCCGTTCTGCCACAAAAAAATGGAAAAGTAATTAACACTTGCGATGTTCTGCCCGGCAGGCAAGGCAATACCATAGACCTCTCCGCGTGTCAGAACGCGGGCGGCTCGTAACAGGTCATCGTAATTTTCTGGAATGGGAATACCGGCCTGCTCGAACAGGTCTTTGCGGATCCACAGTCCGTACACGCTGATGGCATACGGGATGGCGTACACGTTTCCGTCCTGGCGGTAGAGGCTGCCTTCGACAAAATCGTCCGCACCCATTTGCTCGACCACGTCGTCAAGCGGCAGGATATACCCGGCGTCCACCCATTGCGGCATGAGGGCGGGTTCCACCTCGAAGATCCCCAGGTCGGCGCCGGAGGCGAGCGCGGTCAACAGGCGCCGTCCGCGCGAGGCGGGCGAGGCGAAGACAATGTCCACTTCCACGCCGGGATGCTCAGCCTGATATTCGGCGATCAATTCCTGTAAGACCGCCAGTTGTTCAGGGTCACTTTCGGTGGTGAAGAAGGGAATTACTTTGGGTGAGTTATCTGCCGTCGAAACGGTAGCAGGTATCGGCGTGGAAGAGAAAGCCGTCACGACTGGTGCACAGGCAGAACTTAGGGCAAGAATCAAAATGACCAGAAGGATGCAACGAATCCATCTGGTCACTTCGAGCCGCAGAGTTTTCTTCATACTCGAATTGTACTATGCGGTTTGTGGTACGAATATCTTTCTAAAGTATCCAGCGATGTGTTTCCAGTAGGGGTTGGTAATGGAGATGGCCGCGAGGATGAGCAGCGTGAGCGAGATGGGGCGGGCGAAGAAGATGCTCAGCGAGCCGTCGGAGATGATCAGCGACTGGCGCATGGCCTGTTCCATCAGGTCGCCCAGCACCATCGCCAGGATGACGGGCGCAGTGGGAATATCGAGCCGCCGAAAGATATAACCAACGATGCCAAAGCCCACCATGAGCACCAGATCCTGTACGCTGTTGTTGACCGTGTACACGCCCAGGAAGGAGAACAGGATGATGAACAGGACCAGCAGGTAAAGCGGGATGTCGAGGATCTTGACCCACATGCCCACCAGCGGCAGGTTCAGTACGAGCAGCATCACGTTCCCGATGTACATGCTGGCAATCAGACCCCAGACGAATTCCGGCTGCTGCTGGAACAGGAGCGGACC
>DASTJG010000311.1:0-2195 GCA_035716785.1 Anaerolineales bacterium | reverse complement strand
CACCACATCGTGGTTTTTGAGAATCCAATCAGGCGGCGCCCAAACCATGTTTGGGCTACCGGGACCGCCGTTCAGAAAGAATACCGGCTCCGCTTCCTGCGAACCTGTGGCCGGGATCCGTACCACAGGCAGGGCAATCAGCCGGGAGTCAGTCTTGTCCCAGTTTTCCAGGGCGACGAGCGTGCCGCATTCGGCGGCAATTTTTGTCTTGCTGTCGACGGGTTGGTATTCACAATCTTTCAATCCTACCAACTGGCCTGCCTGTGAACCAGCAGGAACTGATAGCGGCGCAGCCTCCCTGGAGCCACAGCCAGCGAGCAGCAGCGCGGCAAAAAGTACAAGGGCGATCAAAATATGGTTTGCCTTCATGGTTCATATCTCCTTATCACGCGAACATATTGCCTGCATTCTAGGACTGAGCATAAAAAAAAGAACCACATAAACATGTGGTTCTAAAGGCTTGGGATATGTAGTTTGCTTAGAACTCCTGGCGATTGAAGCGCCGGATGGCGACTCCGATGAAGATGACGCAAGAGACGATGGTCGCGAGCAGCGGCAGCCAGGAGAATACAGGCTCACCGCTCATGAAAGAAATAGCCAGGGCGCTCATGTGATCCGGGTCGGGGCTGAAGGTCAGCATGATCGGCGAGATGTAAGTTAACTGGGGAATTAAGCTTGGTCCGTACCAGAAGAAAAAGTACAGGAACATCGTTACCCCGAGCACACCGCCTGACGATTCAAGCAAGGTTCCCATCATCAGTACGAACGCGATCCAATGGAAGGTATGCAGCAGGAACATCGATATGCCGGCAATATACCCAATGGGAGAGAGCCATCCGATGTCGCTAAATAGCCCCAGGGTAAGATAGAGAAGCATACCGGGGATAATAACCGTGGTAAGCAGGATGGCAACCGAATTCACGACCAGGCGGGAGACGACAAACGCTGTCCGGGTGACCGGTTTGGAAAGCACCCAGGCCGCCGTCCCAGATTGTTTTTCACGGACCAGCACGCGCTGCATGATGATCATTACTCCAAAAGCGACGAACATACCGCCGAAAATTCCATACATGAACAGCAGCGGCGGACCATCATTGCCATCCTTGGCAGCTTCGACAGTGGCAATGACCATAAGACCCATCAGGCCATTGATGATCGCAACCCACATGAGAAGTTGTTTCCACCAGCGGGAAGATTTGAACCACGCGGAGTATTCGCCTCTCAATAAGTTTCTCAGCCCGCGCTACCAGCCTTTTTCTTCGACAAGTTGAAACTGATCTGACGTATGAGCGCTCATATCTGACTCCTTTCGATGATATTGAGGAACACATCTTCCAAATTTTGTTCTTTTCGGCTGAAGTTGGAAATCTTCAAACCGTTGGATACCAGCAGGCTCATGAGCTGATCTTTCGCTGCAGTCTCGTCGGTCACACTGACCTGCCAGGTGGTCTGTTCACCCTCATGGCTGGATTCGATCTTCGAGATCCACGGCTGCTGCGCGATACGCCTATATGCGATCTGCGCGTCACCCTTCAGCGTCACCGAGTAGACCAGATCGCCGGTGCCTGCCAGCAGATCCTTGACCGATGTCTGTGTGATGAGCTCACCCTGATTGACGATCGCAACCTGGTCGCTGACCCGTTGCGCATCGTCCAGAATATGCGTACAGTAGAAAATGGTGGTGTATTTGCGCAGCCGAGACATGACTTCGAGCACATCCCGCCGTCCTTGCGGATCGAGGCTGGCTGCGGGTTCGTCGAGAATCAACAGATCCGGATAATTAACCTGCGCCTGGGCAATTCCCAGCCTTTGGCGCTCGCCACCGGAGAAGCCTTTGATGGGGCGGTCTGCTTTGCCTTCTAATCCGACCAGCTCGATCATCTCATTCACGCGCTCGTCGATCTCTGATGTAGGTCCGGTATAGAAAAACCGGGCAGTGTACTCAAGCGTTTGACGCGCGGTCATGTGCTCGTAGAAGCGTGCATCCTGCGGCAGATAGCCGATCCAGACGCGGATGTCGACGCTGTCCTGAACAATATCCATGGCTAGGATCTGTCCGCTTCCACTCGTGGGTTTTAGCAGACCGAGCAGCAATTTGATCGTGGTCGTTTTGCCGGCGCCGTTGGGTCCGAGGAAGGCGAAGATCGAATTTTGAGGGACGCGCAGGTCAAGCGATTTGAGCGCATGGACGTCAC
>DASTJG010000310.1:0-8357 GCA_035716785.1 Anaerolineales bacterium | reverse complement strand
AGGGCGTAGGCAAGAACGATGGCGGTAATGTTCAAGGTGCGGGCGGCGGCCTCGCCGATCAGCACCGGCAGGGTGGTCACGCCCTTGACCTTGTCTTCGGCGCGCTTGTCGATGTGCTTGCCGATGTTGATGCTGGCAACGCCTAAACCATAGGGGACACCTGCCAGCACCACATTCCAGAGGTTGCTGAGGTCGCCACCTTTGATCAACGTCATGACCAGGTAGACACCACCGACCAGGATGGGTCCCCAGATCAGGAAGATCGCCAGCTCACCCAGCCCCCAATATTTGAATGGATAGGTATAGGCAAGCAGCGTAACCGCGCCAAAGGCAAACAGTCCGATCACCGCCGGATGGAAACTGGTAGCAACCAGAGCGTAGATGCCTGCCAACGTCGCCAGGACTCCGCTGACGAAGAACCATCGCAGCTGCTGTGATTTGGTGAAGAAGCCCTGTACAAGCGGGTGGACTCCGTACTGAGCACGGAAATAATTGTTGCTATCCACACCACGTGAGTAATCGGTGTAATCGTTCAGGATGTTGTTCGTGCCGTGGGCGATGAAGAGCCCAAAGGTGAGAATCAGGAAGGGGATCCAGGAAAAGTTGCCGTCGCGCCAGGCAAGCAATCCGGCAATGACACAGGTATAGACTGTGACCAGTGTGACGGCAGAGCGGGTAGCGATCAACCATTTGGAGACGACATCGAGCGAGTCCCATTCCTTCTTGTCGTCCATCTTGATCAATTGCCAGGAGGCTTTACGCCACATTCCAAAATTGATGTGCATTTCTCTCTCCTTGAGTTGTAACGGATAAGCGCGTTCGTCGCTCACCCATTTGGGTACTTGAATCAATGCTTAAAAAATTATACTATGGTTTGTGAAATCTGATACAATTAGTCCGATATTAAATGTTCGCTTGTTCGAGGCAAAAGAGCCTGCCTCGGTATATAACTTCCCGCACTTATTGTTCACCGTCCCGGACCTTCAACGAGTAAAACCAGCGAGAGGTTGGAGGAGTTTCCATGTCATTATCTCTGAAAGAGATGCTCAGTTTATCGAATCTGAAGCATCCGGAAGTTCGCGCAAACCCTTATTCCTTTTATGCACAACTACGCACACAGGATCCTGTCCACTGGGATGAAGAACTCGGTTTCTGGGTCCTGACACGCTATGCCGATATTGCCTCGGTCTATCAGGACCCACGTTTCTCCAGGGCGCAGGGATTGAGAAGCGGCTATGAGCGCCTGCCGGAATCCGAGCAGACCATCGCCGAGCCGGTCTACCGCTGCTTTGCAAAGACCATGTTCTATTCAGACCCGCCTTATCACACGCGCTTGCGCGGGCTGGTCAGTAATGCCTTCACGCCGACCACCGTCGAGCGGATGCGCCTATACGTTCAGCAAACCGTGGATACTTTACTGGATGCCGTCCAAGCGGAAGGGAAAATGGACGCCATCCGCGATTTCGCCAATCCCTTACCCATCCTGGTAATCTCTCAATTGCTGGGACTTCCCGCGGAGGAACGAGCACAATTCAAAAGGTGGTCAGATGACCTCTTTGCCATTCTGGGAAGTGTCCCGCATTCCCCTGAGTTGATGGAAGGGGCCGCGCGCAGTTTGCATGCGCTCACGGACTACATCACGAAATTAAGTGAGGCGCGTCGCAAGCAGCCACAGGAGGATGTATTGAGCGCCCTGGTCGAAGCGACAGAGAACGGTGAACAACTCACGCAGGACGAACTGGTCGCCAACATGATCATCCTGCTCAGCGCGGGGCACGAGACCACGATCAATTTGATCGGCAATGGATTGTTGGCGTTGCTACAGAACCCGGATCAATTGCAAAAGCTGCGCGCTCAACCTGAACTGGTCGCTTCTGCCGTGGAGGAGATGATGCGCTACGACAACCCGGTACAGATCGCGTACCGCTCCGCAGCAGAGGATGTGGAGATCGGGGGCAGGGTCATTCGCAAGGGACAGCTGGTCAATTCGGTTCTCGCAGCGGGAAACCGCGACCCGGAACGTTTCTCTGAACCGGATCACTTCAAGATCACCCGCGACGAGGGACGGCATCTGGGCTTTGGACTTGGGATCCACTTCTGTCTCGGCGCGCCGCTCGTGAGGCTGGAGGCGCAGACGGCGTTCACTACGATCCTGCAGCGCTTCCCCCAAATTTCTCTGGCAAGTGATAATCTGGAATGGCAGGAACATCCCATCTTTCGTGGGGTAAAGTCGCTGCCGGTGGAATTCTAACGTCATTGCCCCGGCGAAAGCAGCCGGGGTTGCGAGCCGTCCGCTTTCAAGCGGCGGCGAAGCAATCTCATGCAAAATTTGTAAACTGTAAATGAGATTGCTTCCCGCAGGCTCGCAATGACGGAATTTATGTGGGTAACCCCTTCCGAATCTGTTCTTCGGTAAACCGCGTCTTCGGAGCC
Organism: Anaerolineales bacterium; assembly: GCA_035716785.1. Lineage (GTDB taxonomy): Bacteria > Chloroflexota > Anaerolineae > Anaerolineales > Villigracilaceae > Defluviilinea. The sequence goes on along the minus strand of DASTJG010000310.1, from coordinate 5,924 downwards.
AGCTCTTCGGGCAGAGGTTCGCTATCTGGCAGAGGGATGCTGCTTCCATCTGCCAGCATCTGAACCTGCGAGGCGGAGATCAAGGGCTTGGGCATAAATCCTGAAACCCAGGCAAGCAGACGCTGAACAAACACCGGGAAAGGCAAAACAATGAGAGATGGCTTGCCCATCACTTTGGCGATCTGGCGAGCGGCTGCACTGAACGGGAACTCCTCGGGCCCAATGACGGCTACCGTTCGACGTGAGAGGCGGTCATCCGTCAACGCAGCCAGGATGACGGACACCAGATCCTCGACCGCGATCAGACGGACTGTTTTTTCGCGGAGTCCAACCGTGGCAAAGACCGGCAGCTTTCGAAGCAGGTTTCCCAGGTTATTGAGCAGGTGATCGCCTTCCCCATACACAAGCCCTGCTTTGAGAATCGTGTAATTCAAGCCCGACTGTCTGACGATCTCCTCCCCTTGCCATTTGGTCGTATGATACTGAGAACGTACATTGGGGCGGGCATGCAGGTAACTCATCAGCACGAATTTCTGTACGCCAGCCTGTTTCGCGGCAGTCACAGCAGACTGGGCGCCCTCTACGTGGACCTGCTGAAAGGTCTGTGAAGGGTCCACACTTGTCCCGGCGCAATGAACCACAGCAGTACAACCTGCAAAAGCACGCGTCAGCTCAGATACATCGGTGGCATTCGCGCGCACATAGCTGAGATTGGGGTGCGAAGGGACGCCCTTGCCGCGCGTATAAAGCCCGCGCGAGATGACAACTACCTCATGCCCGCGGTCGAGCAGCGCTTGCGTGAGGTGCCTGCCAATGAACCCCGTCCCGCCAGTAATCGCAATCTTCATCGTTGAAACCCTCTTCCTAGCGCCAAAATGCCGGAAGGAAGATCCGCAAAAGGTTATCCGCGAACAGGCCGATGATGTACAAGCCGCCAAACAAACGGACATGCCTCAATTGCGGTGTGGAAAACCAACGTGGCCAGTTCTCAAATCCTGCCGGCGCTTCGGTGGGACGCGGTTTGATCAGCAGCCTGATCACACGCCAGGCTCGGGGAAATGCGAAGAATACAAGCAAGACTGCCGGTGTGAGGAAGCGCGCACCGAACACCAGATACAGGATAACAGAGTAAGAAAGGATTAAGGCAAAAATATTGACATAACGCGCGGCCCGCTCCCCGATCCGGACCGGGAGCGTTTTCACGCCCTTGGCTTTATCGGCATATAGTTTATCCACGTGCTTGCCCCAGTTGAAGCTTCCGAAACCAAACCCAAATGCCATACCGGTGAGAGCCACATATCCGAGGTTGGGAGTAATCTGTCCGGCCAGGACCGTATAGACGCCGGGGATGATGATCAGCCCCCAGTTGATGTAGATCAAAATTTCACCCAGTCCCAGATACTTCAGCGGATATGCATAGAATGGGATCATCAGGATGCCGATCACGAACAGTCCGAGTACGATCGGAGAGAACGAAGTGTAGATCAACATGAACACGCCGCACAGCACAGCGATCGTGCCGGCAATCAGGAACCAGCGCAGCCAATCGTTTCTCGTCCAGAACTTGTGCACCAGCGGATGGATGCCATACAGAGCGCGGTAGTAATTATCCTCATCGATGCCGCGTGAGTAATCAATGTAATCGTTGACCAGGTTTTCGGTGCTGTGGGCAAAGAACAAACCGACTGTCATCACCAGCCACGGCAGCCAGGAAAAATATCCGTCACGCCAGGCTAACAGACCGGCAATGACACCGGAAAAGGCGGTCAGTTGGGTCACTGTCCCGCGCGTGGCGATCAACCATTGAGTGATGAGATCCAGCTTATCCCATTCTGTCTTCTCGTACAGCTTGATCGGGCGCTGTAATGCTGTCACCCACATACTAAAATTGGTATTCATACACGATCTCCCTTCAACTGCTAATAAATTAAGTACTCCATACTTCACCAAACTGGTGAGGAAGAAGTTCCTTTAATTTGACAGCGTGATCCTCACCCAGTATGACATCCGTACATTCGAGATTCATTTCATCCACTTGAGCCATAAACTCCCGGCAGCGACCGCAGGGAGGCAGGACCACCCGCTCGCCCCAAACCGCGACGATCTTCGAAATACGTGTTTCCCCGGCTGTGATCATGGCAGCGATGGCACTGTGTTCTGCACAGAAACCCATCCCACTGCAAACGTCTATGCAGACGCCGAGATAGAGATTACCGCCTGCACTCAGTAAGGCACAAGCCACATCGCCTGCCTCGTTGTCATGTGCCAGTTTGATCGGCCGGAGGACCGTCATTGCTTTTTCGATCATTTCGCGATTCGTAAGTTCATTCATAGCGATTATCCTTTGTTGTGTGGAATGTCAGCTATTCTGTGTATTTCTTGTACAACTTCTCCCAACCGACAATAGAACCGTACATATAAAAAATGTTCATCAGCACATCAAACATAAGAGCCGAAATGTTTGCCGGACGCGCCACTGCCTGTATATTCATGCGCTTCATGAAGTACATCATCTTCGGAATGTTGATCCCGTAGCTGCCGTATACATCGCCGTCACAAGTTAAACCGCTGAAGCACTGAAAAGATTTTGAGATGTCCAGTCCAGGCTTGTATTCAACAACACAGACCAGAGTTTTGGGGCTGTTGTTGTAGGCAATGTGACGCATCCCGCGCGGGACAGTAAGCGTCTGCCCCGCTCCTCCAATCTGTTCCCGACGATTGACGACCACGCGGATCTCGCCCTGCTGCACGTGGAAAATCTCGTCTTGAGCAACATGAATGTGCTCAAAAGGGACATACCCTTCGGGCTGCACGGTCCATTCCATGACATATGCCTCTGCTGTGCAGGAAAGGCAGCGGAAGGTTTCCTTTGTAATCGGATTTGTGAAGGGCTGATAGAGGTCAATCGCCATAAGAGAACCTTCTACCGGTTCGAGCCATCCAACGCTTTTTTCAAATTCACGAGCGTTTCATGCGCATGGGTTTTGCCCACAAGCGCAATGAAGGGACGTGCCAGTTTCATCACACCGGTGAGGGTCAGCTCGAGCCAGAATTTCACGCGTGTGCTCGAACCCATCGATTCCAGCACATATCCATCCATAAACGTGATTGGGCCTAACGCACCTTTCATTCCCAGTCGGGCGCCATGCTGATACTCTGTAATTTCATAAGGTAATTCTATTCGCCTGCCGAGAAACCGCCGCACACCCCGGATCGACGTCCCCACCTGCTCGATCGGACCTGGTGATGATTTGTTAAACTCAAGCATACCCGGAACAAATTTCGGGTGATTATCTGGATTATGGAGGAATGAAAAAACGTCTTCGGCGGGTTTGTCGATCAGGATGGTGGCTTCCAGTCGGTCTGCCGTCATCAGCTCTCCTTCTGAGTTTCGAATAACAGTAAAAAAACCGTCAACCTGGCGGTTCAACTCTCTCTTGAAAAATTATACTATTAATTTGTGAAATTGGATACAATCAGTCCAAATGGAAGCTGAAAATAAAAAGAGCAGGAGGAAATCCTGCTCTGCCCTTACCCCTACCCCTCTCCCTGTGGAAGAAGGGTAAAAGTTTTACCGCCAGAAGTTTTGAGTAAATGGCAACAGGCGCAGCACGACATCGATAAGCAGGCCAAACATAAAAAGTGAGCCAAACGTGCGATTGTTGTAAAACGCATATCCAACGAAATACAGCGGCCAGCCGAGCTGTCCCTCCGGGCGCGTCTCCGGTTTTGGCTTCAAGAAGATGGGATAAATTTTCAGGAAAGAGGGAAGTGCCAGCAAAACGATCAACATCACGGGGGTAAAAAACCTGATGGCGATCAAATACAATGTAAAAAGATAAGGTGCGATCATCATTGCCAGCACAGCATAACGGGAAGCTTTTTCTCCAATAACAACCGGCAGGGTATGGATGCCCTTGACCTTATCCATATCGAGTTTGTCAATGTGCTTGCCAAAAATAACAGTGGTCACTCCCAGCACATAAGGCAGGCTGGCCAAGACGACATTCCAGTTCCATTGTTGAGTGAGTACATAATAGCCACCACCGATCATCAAGGGACCCCAAACGATCAACACGGCGAGCTCACCCATTGCCATCCCTTTGAGAGGCCATGTGTAGAACAAAAGGAAGAACGCGCCGAGACCTATTAGTATCCAGGTAGTGGTGCTAAAGCCTGTATAGAATGCCAGATAAAGACCCAGTCCAAGCGCAATCAAAGCCGTAACTGCAAAATAGGTAAGATGCTGGCGTTTTGTCATCAGTCCGCTGGCAACGGGCTGGGCACCGTATATGTTGCGGTAGTAGTTATCCTTGTCCACGCCGCGGACGAAGTCGGTGTAATCGTTGAAGATGTTGTTTGAGGCGTGGGCCAGGATGAGTCCGATCGTCAGCGCCAGCCAGGGCAGGAAACTGAACGAGTTATCGCGCCAGGCAAAAAGTCCCGCGAGCGCTGCGGAGATAAAGGTCATGATGAGCACGGCTGCGCGGGTCGAGATCAACCATTTCGAGATCACATCCAACTGATCCCATTCGGATTTGGACACTTCAGGAATAACATTGAGCGCCTTGCGCCACATTGCGAAATTCATATCAAAGCTCCTTGTTGTAATTTGGATAAATTATATCCAAAATAAACAAGGCCGGACCTGTCATTTGCGTGATTGAAATTCACCCTGCATTTAAGCCAGACGATCTCTCTTGTGGGAGTGTGAAATAAAAGGTTGCACCTTTTCCAGGTTCCGACTCCACCCAAATCCTGCCCTCATGAAATTCGATGATCCGTTTTACCAAAGCAAGCCCGATCCCGGTACCCTCGGTTCGAGGGTCAAGCTTATCGAACAGTCCAAATATGCGGTCTTTGAATTTCGGATCGATCCCGATCCCATTATCCCGGACGAAAAGAATGATGGTTCCATCGTGACCTGTTCCCGCCTGACCAATCTCAATACATGGATCGGGTTGATCCCCCATGAACTTGGCAGCGTTATCAACCAGGTTCTGCAAAACTTCAAACAGCCGCGGGCGGTCCCCATATATATTCGGGAGATTCTCCTCCACTTTGACACGGATGCCTCCGCCATTGATCCGGCCGTACAGGAGTTCCAGCACTTCGGAGATCATTTTATTCAAATCGATGGACCGTGACTCATTCACCAGACGTCCGATGCGCGAAAGTTCAAGCAGGTCATTCAACAACCGTTCCATCTTATCCGTTGCGTCGCTGATCCGTTGAATATCGCTATCCAGCCGTTCATGATTCTCAGCCTTTGTGTCCTGGCGCAGGAACCCCAGGAAGCCTTTGATCGTGATCAACGGTGACTTTAGATCATGGGAAACCGTGTAGGTGAAACGCTCAAGCTCCGCGTTCTTCCGTTCAAGCTCGGTGATCAGGTTTTCACGTTCACCCTGGATCCACTTTTGAATGGATACATCACGGATGATTGTTAAGACGCTGTCAGAACTGAGATAGGTCACACGCGCTTCAAAGGTCCGGTTTTCATCGCCTTGCATAAGCGGATATTCAAATGCATACACATCACCCGGTTCAACCACACGGTTGATCGCAAAGATCATCTGGTCTGCTATGGAGGGAAACACCTCCTGGATGAGTTTTCCCACAAACCGTTCGGACATTCGCAAAGAGGGATGAGTCACAGAAGCTATCAATTGAAGGATCATGCCATCCCGGCGGAGTTCAAAAATCATGTCGGGGACAGCATCCAGCAAGGCACGTGTGCGCGCTTCGCTGCGTCGCAAGGCATCTTCTGTGTTCTTGAGAGCGGTAATATCGAGCTGGGTTCCCCACAAACCAAGAAGGTATTCACCCTCAACAATTCCAACTGCACTGCTCAAAAAATAGACCGTTTGGCCATCGCGCCTGCGTTCCCGCGTCTCACGGCTGCCGGAGCGATATCCATCCCT
>DASTJG010000309.1:0-9015 GCA_035716785.1 Anaerolineales bacterium | reverse complement strand
GTGATCGATCCGCTCCAGAGGCAGCTGCGTCAGGACTTCGGCACGGATCGCGACGAAACCGTTGGTGGGATCGAACAGATTCCAGTAACCCGTCGCGGCCTTCGAGAGGAATCCCAGTCCCATGTTTCCGATCCGCCGGATTAGCGGCATCTTTTGCAGCGACTTGAAATCGCGGAACCGATTGCCCTTGCAATAATCCGCCCGCCCATCGATCAATGGCTGCAACAATTCGGGGACGCGCTCCATGTCCATCTGACCATCCCCATCGATCTTGACCACGATCTGCGCTCCCAGCCCCAGCGCCGTCCGGAAGCCTGTGACCAGCGCGCCGCCCACGCCCTGATTTGACGGATGGTGGATCAGGAGGATGCGCTCGTCCTGTTTGGCGGAAGCAGTCACCAGGTCCGCGGTGGAATCGGGCGAAGCATCATCCACCACAATGATATGTTTGATATAGTCTGGGACCGCTTGCAGAACCGATTGAATTTCCCTCTCTACGCGATAGCAGGGAATCACTGCGGCAATACAGTGTTTATGCAGATCAGCTTCGATCATTCAACGGAGACGATGAACTGATAGTGCGGTTGTCCCCCCTCCTGCACTTCCACTTCCTGGGAAGAATATTTGTTGCGAATGGTATCTGCAATGCGATTGGCATCCGCATGCGACATGTCCTGACCGTAAAAGAGCGTGATCAATTCATGCTCGCTCGCATTGGCTTTTTCGAGCAATTGCAGACAACCTTCATCCACGGAACCTGCCGAGGCGACCAGTTTGCCATCGAGCAGAGCAATCACCTGACCGGACTCCACCTTGACACCATCGATCTCCACGGAGCGCGTTGCGGTGGTGATCTCACCGGTGCGCACATGCTCCAGGGCTTTGGTCATCTTCTCGGCAACAGACTGAAGTTCCCCGTCGGGGTGCAGCGAGAGCATGGCGGAAAGTCCCTGTGGAATCGTCTTGCTGGGAACCACAGCCACCTGTTTGACGGTCACATCTTTTGCCTGATTGGCTGCCATCACAATATTCTTGTTGTTGGGCAGAATGATGATCTTATCCGTTGGAAGATTCTCGAAGGAGTTCAAAATATCCTGCGTGGACGGATTCATGGTCTGCCCACCTTCCACCACCGCCGCCACGCCCAGGCTGGCGAAGATGCGGCTCAACCCCGCGCCGGGCGACACTGCGACCACCGCGATCTGTCCCGGCTCGACCTTCGTAAACGAAATACGGCTGGCCTTGTTCTTCTGGATATCGTCCATCTGGGCGAGCAGATTCTCCATGGCAACTTTCGTGATCGTGCCAATGCCCATGATGTAATCGATCGGCTCATAGCGTTTCTCGAGCGGCACGTGGATGTGCATGCGATACATCCCTTCCCCCTCACCGACCTGAATGGAGGTGCCCATCTGTTCCAGACGTGCATAAAATCGCTGCAAGTCGAAATCACTCAAAGGCAGGAAATCCACAACCACTTCATAATCCTGTCCCTCTTCTACCTCTTCCATTGCGTCCTGCATTTGCATGCTCGAGATCGGCTGCACAGTCATCGTGGGCGTCTCAAGGGACTCGCCATATATGTGTCGCAACATGCCCTCCAGAATAAAGAATAAACCCTTCCCCCCCGAGTCGACCACACCGGCCTGTTTGAGGACAGGGAGCAACTCCGGAGTCTTTTGGACCGCCTCATCCGCAGCTTTGACCGCGACCTCCAGGATCGCGATCGGGTCCTGCGTGGACTGGAGGGCGGCTTCCGTTGCAATGGCAACTTCCTTGGCGACGGTCAGGATCGTCCCTTCCACCGGGCGGACAACGCCTTTGTAAGCTGTATCGCGCGCCTCGCCAAATGCTCTGACGACGGTCGGCCCATCCAGAATTTCCTTGCCATGAACGCCGCGCGCAAACCCGCGCCACAACTGTGAGAGGATCACGCCTGAATTTCCGCGCGCGCCCATCAGCGCACCCTTTGACACCGCACTCGCCATCTCACTGAGGTTTTGGTAACCCAGATCCTTGATCTCATTCCATGCCGACTGCATGGTCAGGACCATGTTGGTACCCGTATCTCCATCCGGCACAGGGAAGACGTTCAAGGCATTTACAGTTTGTTGATTCGTACGGAGCCAGGTAAGCCCTGCTTCCACGAGTCGTTTCAGCGACTGACCATTAATGGGTTGCTTACGGAATTTCTCAACACGTGCGATATCTGCTGCCATGACGCTTCTGCTCCTAGTCCAGATCGCTCACGCGTAACCCCGCTACGTGGACATTAACGGTATTGACTCTCAGCCCCAGTGCTTTTTCCACATGAAACCGGACAGTATTGGCCACGCTCTCCGCCACTGAGTTGATTCGGGTGCCATACTCCACAATGATATGGATGTCGATATCGATATCCTCGCCGTTGTAACGAACGGAGACACCGCGCGAGGGCTCACGGGTGATCGTTTTTACCAGGCCGTCCGCGATGTTCTTTGGCGCCAGACCAACCACGCCATATGATTCCAGCGTGGCATGATACGCAATGGTTGCCACCGCGTTTGGGGAGATGTGGATCCCACCCAGAGATGTTGTTTCTTCGCCCATGGTTTCCTCATGTGATTATGCTCAAGCCGCCGTCCTCGGCGGCGTCCCCGCCGCCTGAAGCATAATCATATAAATGTTCCTCTCGTATTGATTTTACCGCTTGTCTCACTGGCTGGCATTTGCCTATCAATATTGCTTAAATTAACCCGGAAATTCGCGTTTAGATGTTTATTTGGCACTCCATGACATCTTACCTTGAGGAAGGTCCCGATGTATGGTAAAATGCCGTGCCTTCAAAAAGGGTCAACCTCGTTTCACTGGAATTATAGCAAGAAAGGATGCTGCAAGAAAATGGCTAAGTGCGCAAACTGCGGTAAAGCAACCACCTTCGGTCACAATCGCTCGTTCTCCCAGCGTGCAACCAACCGCACGTACAAACCGAACCTGCAAAAGACAATCGTCATGGAGAAGGGTCGTGTGGTACACAAACTATTGTGCGCCAAGTGCATCAAGACCCTGAGTAAGACCGCAGCGTAAGATTTACTTTACTCAACAAAGGTCACGATCCCAAACCGGGTCGTGATTTTTGTTTAACGAATCACGGAGACGCAGTCCCCTAAATGGGATAATAAAGACACCGAGAAAATCAAAAGCTCAGTGACTTTGTGTCTCCGTGGTTAATGACCCTTCGCAAGGACTCGACGCCAGCTTTTATCCCTTGGGAGTGTTTGAAAATGGCAGTCGCCGCGACGAAGGCCGTCGCGCCCGCGGCTTTCATCTCCGGCAGCGTCTCTACATCGATGCCGCCATCCACCTCCAGCCAGGCAGAAGATCGCAGAGCATCCATCTTTTTGCGAATCTCGGCTACCTTCGCGATCGTCTCGGGCATAAAGCTTTGCCCGGAATAGCCGGGATGCACGCTCATGACCAGGATCAGGTCCGCTTCCGGTAGCGCAGGCTGGATCGCGCCGACTGAGGTCTCCGGGTTTAAGACCGCCCCCGCCTTGCACCCCAGCGACTTGATCTGCCTGAGCGTTCCCACGATATCAGGACAGGTCTCCACATGGACGGTCAGGCCACTGGCACCTGCCTTTGCAAAGGCTTCGATATAACGCTCAGGCCTTTCGATCATCAGATGCACATCCAATGGGAGCTCCGTAATGCGCCGGCACGCTTCGACAATAAACGGCCCCATGGTGATATTCGGCGCGAAATGTCCATCCATCACATCGACATGGATCCAGTCCGCGCCGGCAGCTTCAACAGTGGCAATCTCTTCGCCGAGACGTGCAAAATCTGCGGAGAGAATGGAAGCGGAGATAATATATTTGTTCATTACCGGTTATATTGGAAAATAATATAAATCCAGAATGGGATCAGTCCCCCCACTGCAATGAGAGCCATAAAGCCCAAAATTACTGTTGGCCAGTCGATGTCGGGCATGGAGAGATCGGGGAGAGGCAAAGTCGTTTCGGGCACATCGGGCGCAGGCATCACGGTATGGTGTGATGGCTGGGTCTGTATCTGCGGTTCCGGTTGCTGGTAGGTAGAGACAGCCTCAGGCGTCAGGCTTAACGCCGCTGCGGGTTGTGGATCGCGTTGAGTCCCAAACCGGAGCAGCACCCGGCCCAGTTGATCCGCAGTGCGGTAACGTGCGGCCGGCTCCTTGGAAAGGACCTTCAGGACAATCTGTTCCAGCGCCGATGGGATATCGGGCACATATTCATGGGGAGGGATGGGCGCTTCCTGCAAGTGCATCCGGGCCAGTTCTTCGCTCGTGGGAGCGTTAAAAGGTAACGCGCCTGTCAATACCTCATAAAGGACAACGCCAAGCGAATAAACGTCGGAGGCGGGGGAGGGAGCCTCGCCGGTGGCCTGTTCAGGCGAGAAATACTGAGGCGAGCCCCAGACCACATCGGCGCGTTCGTCGGGTAGGATCGTAGAGAGGGCGCGCGCGATCCCAAAGTCTGTCACCTTGAGGCGGGCATCGGGGGTGACGATCATGTTGTGCGGTTTGATATCACAATGGACGAGTCCGGCGCGGTGAGCGTAACCGATCCCGGCGCAAGCCTGTACCATCAATGGGATGGCGTCCTCCACCGAATAGCGTCCACGCTGACGGAGCAGGGTCTTCAAGTCCTTGCCAGGGATATGCTCCATGACGATAAAGAGCTGGCCGTGGTCCAGACCAAAATCGTGGACCGTAACAATGTTGGGATGAGAAAGGTTTGCCGCGGCGCGCGCTTCCTGTCGAAAACGCTGCTGAAAGGCGCTATCGTTGGAGTACTGCTCATGCAGAACCTTGATCGCGACCGACCGTTCCAGCATCAGGTCGCGAGCACGATATACATTCGACATGCCGCCTGAACCGAGTTGTTCAAGCAGTTGGTAACGATTGTTAAGTAATGTCCCTTCATTCATCGCAAAAAGATTATACCCTAGGTCAGGTATAATCCCTCGCATGCGCAGCGCCGTGATCATCTACAACCCCACCGCGGGACGTTTTTCTACAAAGCCATTCATTAAATCCGTTGTGAAGGAATTGGAATCCGCTGGGTGGCAGGTGGACGCGGCAGAGACTCTCAGTGGCGAACATATCATCGAACTGGCAAAACAAGCTGCAGCTGAAAAAAAGGATGCGGTCTTCGCCGTGGGCGGGGATGGGACGATCGGCAATGTCGTCAATGGGCTGGTCGGTTCAGAAACGGCGCTGGGTGTTTTACCCGCGGGCACGGCAAACGTCTGGAGCATCGAATTGGGATTGCAGCCCTTTGCATGGCATCGTCCATGGGTGCTCCGAAAGAACGTCGCCATCCTGGCCAATGCTCCCTGTTACCGGGTGGATGTCGGCTTATGCAACCAGGTGTCTTTCATGATGTGGGCGGGGATCGGTCTGGATGCCATGGCCGTTCAGGCCCTCGAACCGCGCGTTCGGATTGATAAATTTTTCGCCGCGCCCGAATACGCAGTCAGCGCGCTTTGGAATGCGGCTCAATGGAGCGGTTTGAACTTGCATCTGTGGGCCGATGAGCAAGAAGTGGAGGGACGTTTTATCCTTGCCGTTGCCACCAACATTCGCCACTATATGGGCGGGCTTTCGAACCTTTCGCCAGATGCCTATATCGATGATGGCTTGCTCGACTTATGGTTGTTCAGTGGAAGCAATCTCGGTGATGCCTTGCGGCATGCATATGATCTCTGGCGCGGCAGTCATGTCAACTCCGATGCGGCACAGCGCATCAGTTTCCGTAATCTGCATGTGGAAGCCGATTCTTCCTACTGGATCCACACCGACGGTGAAACACGCGGCTCGGCAAGCTTTGCCGAGATCAGCGTTCAAACCCGTGCATTGAAACTGCTTGTGTCTCCTGCTGGCATGGAGTTGCTCAAAAATTCATCATCACAAGGAAGTACATGAACGTTCGTCAATTCTTCAATAAATGGGTAATCCTTGGCGCGCTCCTTTTTACAGGATTTTTGACCCTCATTACCGCGATCGCCATTGGATTGACATCCTCGCCACCCACCTCAGACATTGGGTTTGCCCCCGCGGACCTGACCGTGATCCCCGCCCCGACGGGGACATCCGGCGCTCCTCCTACGCCGACCACAGACCCGTTCGCCTCGCCAACGCCCCCGGCCGGCATCGCGATCGGCAACTATGTGCAGATCACCGGCACTGAAGGGCAGGGACTGCGCATCCGTTCCGAGCCGGGACTCGATGGCAGTTTCCAATTTCTTGCCTTTGATTCGGAAGTGTTCATCGTGCAGGACGGCCCGCGCGAAGTGGATGGATATACATGGTGGTATCTCTCCGCGCCGTATGATGAAACCCGCGTCGGCTGGGCAGCCGCCGATTTTTTGACTTATATTCCACCGCAATAAATTACATATAGGGGCGGCGTCCTGCCGCCCAGGGCAAGCTGCGTAGCGCCCTGCCCCTACGGAGACAAATGAACGAAAAACCAACCGGTATTACCGCCAATAAGAAAACCAGAGAGTTTACAATCGTATGGAGCGACAATCACACCAGCGTCTATCCTTTTGAATTGCTACGCGCGGCCTGTCCCTGCGCCTCCTGCCGCGGCGGACACGAGAAGATGAGCTCCGAGCCGGATGCCGAGGTGTTCGGTATCCAGCTGGGTGACACACCCTCCACGCGCATCAGCAATGTCGTGGCGGTGGGATCCTACGCCCTCACCATCGTCTGGGAGGATGGGCACGATTACGGCATCTACAACTGGCATTACCTGCGCGCGCTCTGTCCCTGCCCGGAGGATCGGGCGAAGTATAGGAAGAAATAAAGTAACAGGCGGCTGATTTCTCAGCCGCCTGTTTGATTACGGAGTTGGCGTTCTTGTAGGTGTTTTAGTGGGTGTGCGCGAAGGTGTGGGCGTCTTCCCGGGGGTTAATGTCTTCGTCGGCGTGCGCGTGGGGGTGCGTGGCCCTGGCGTCCGGGTGACAGTTGGAGTCCGCGTGGGAGTTTTCGGTTTCACTGTATTGGTTGGCGTCGGTGTGGCAAGCCGCGCCAAGTGTTGTTCTGCCTCGAGGCGCAGTTCGGGGGTCATTGCCTCTTCGGGCAGATCCAGAAGCAAGGTCCATTGTTCCGCGGCGTTTTCGATTTCGTCTTTATCGGTTTCCGAACGCGCCTCATACACCAGGGCGCTCCAGTAGTAGAGCAGGGCCTTTTGCTCATCCGTTTCGGCAAGAGCCTTTACTTTCTCAAGGTCCAGCAGCGCATTCCCCTTTCTGTCCAGAAGCAACTGCATACGAACCACTGCCACGTTGATCTCAAAGGAATTCTTGTACCACAGCAAAACGGTATCGACATCTTCTTCTGCCAGCTCGCCCCTGCCCAGCTCGATGTTTGACAGGAAACGATAGTAATACGGCTCGCGCTGGTTCTTATCCCGCGCCAGGATCCTGTTCATACTATCAACTGTCTTTTCATATTCCTCGTTTTGATAATACATCTTGCCCAGTATCATGTAGACAGAAACGTCCTCAGGCCTGTACTTGAGATAGATATCAAAAGCCTTGAACGCTTCCTCTTCATTCTCCTGGGCCGCATAGATCTGCCCAAGCAAAAGATAGGTTGGCAGATGGGTCACATCCAGTTCGTTGGCACGTTTGGCCGCGTTGAGCGCCAGGTCCAAGTCACCTTCTCGCACGCGCGTCTGCGCCAGGTAGTAATACACCAGGGGAGAATTGGGCAGGCGGCGATCCGCTTCACCAAGATCGCTCAGGGCGCCTACAAGGTCATTATCTCGCCCGCGGACAATGGCGCGCTCAAGATAGGCTTCCCCGAAGTTCGGGTCAAGCCTGATCGCATCATCAAGCAGAGACCTGACATTGGCATTCGGGTCACTCATGAGTTTAGCACGCGCCAGGCCAACATACGCGGCCCCAAATTGCGGATTAAGCCCTATGGCACGATTGTATGCATCCTGGGCCTGGCCGGGACTGCCTTTGAAGCGATAGGCTTCGCCCAGATAGTAATACATATCCGCAGCATCAGGCTCTGCGCGAATGACTTCCTGCAAACCTTTGATCACCGCGTCCCAGTCGCCCTTTGCGTAAGCGGCCCTCACAGGGCGATAGACATCGGCGGATACCGGCGAGCGCGGTGTGTTGACGTATAAAGGCGTCGGCGTATACGGTTCGGAGAGCAGCTCGGAAAGCGGTGCCGCCGTACCAACAACGACAGGAGGCTGTCCGGTTGCGTTGAGAGCGGTCGGTGTCAAGGTATAGGTAGGAGAGGGTCCCGGTGTGAATGTAGGCGCGCGCTCCACTTGCTGGGTGAGCACCTGATTAAACACAAATACGATCGCACCCACCAGGACCGCGCCAAGTGCGACAAATCCGCCCAGGCGCGCGACCGGGCTGGCTTTGACCGCAGCCCAGCCTTTTGGCTTGGGCTTTTCATGAGCAAGCAAAAGTTTTTCTTCCCAGGCACGCGGCCGGTTGACCGGGAAAGGCTGGACGGTCTCGTCCGGAGATAGCGCCCCGTGCAGGATCAAGCCGCGTTTGGCGGCAGCATTCTGAGGGTCCAGTTTGAAAGCGGTCTGCAGACAGTAAATCCGCTCCTTGGCGGTATCCACCGTGGAGCTCATCCAGACCCAATAGGTTGCATTGTTCTGATCGGTCTTAAGGAGTTCCGTGAGCAATTCACGTGCACGGTTCTTATTCCCCGTACGAAGGGCCTCTATTGCTTCCTGGAAGAGCGCATCGTTGTCAGCCATAGCCTGATTTTACCCTACTCGTGAAATTCCTCTACCTTATACGTCAGCACTTCCATATGTTTCCTGCGCCAGAGATCGGGATTCGCTCCCATTTTGTAACAAAGATTATCGAGAAAGTCCGTGGGATTGGGGATCTTTTCCCAGACCTGCGGCAGGAATGTAGCACGGTGAGATCCGTCACGCAGGATGACGCCGTCCACATGCGGGCGCAGCTTGGACAGCAGGTCATCGGCATCTTTGTACT
>DASTJG010000308.1:0-24647 GCA_035716785.1 Anaerolineales bacterium | reverse complement strand
GAACTGGAGGAAGCGCGGAATTAAATAACGGAGTATGAACCTTCGCATTTGGCCTACCTCTAACATGAGGCTCCACAGCGGCTGCCATTTTAGACAACCGCTGTGGAGAGGAGAGAATGTTGCTGCTGCCTTTTTCCTCGACGATCGCGTTCAACTCATGGCACCGACCCAATGAGCAACGCAACCTTTGCAGCGGTGAGGTCATGCATTCTTGGGCTTGATCTTGACGAACATATACTTGGTGTTCGCCCAGTTCGGCACCGGATCTGTGTAGGGATCATCAATCGATGGATAGCCCGTAAAGTAGGTGGTGTCCATGGTCGTGAAGACATTGTACGCCATGAGCGGGGTAATCGGCATCTCCTGTGCGGCGAGTTTGCAGTACTCCAGTCCCAGCTCGACGCCCTTGGGGTCGTCGAACGAGATCTTCTGGATGCTTTCGATGATCTTGTCGAGTTCAGGGTTCTTCCAGCGCATGCTGTTGGAGCCGGCAGCGGGCTCGCCGCTCGCTACATAGAACTTCGAATGCCAGGAGTTGAGGAAGAAGAACAGGTCGGGATCCCCACCCCAGGTTTCGATGGTCCAGGCCAGGTTGGCGGAGTATTCGCCGCTGCCCATGATGGGCCACGGATTGGCCTGGGCGTCGAGGCTGGTATCGATGCCGAAAGCCTTCCAGCTCTCGACGATCGCAGCGGCAGCCCGGTTCATGGTCGGGTTGGATTCACTCATGCTCATCAGCGGCACCTTGAAGGGCGAACCGTCAGGCAAGGCCCATGTGTTGCCATCCTTCTTCATGCCAGCGTCGAGCATCAACTGTTCGGCAGCCTTGAGATCGTATTTCCACCAACCGGCTCCAATGTACTGCTTGATGATTTCGGGATCGGTTGGCACCAGGTCGCCCAGACTCTCGCGGGCTAAATCGGCAATCCGTTGGGCGGCGGTTGGATCATAGGGCTTGTAGTCCTGTCCGCCAACCTTGATGGTAAAGTCATTCAACCAGGGTTCCAGCGGCGTGTGATAGTACTTGGGGTACATACCGGTCGGAGGGACGTGGATGGCGGAGATGGTTGCCGCACCTTTGTACGAGGCCAGGGCAACCTGGGCGATATCGATCGCCATAGTCAGCGCCCAGCGGACTTCTTTCTTATCCAGGCCGGGTTTTTCGTTGTTGTAGATGACGGCCGGCAGGGTGGGATCCGGATGCGCCCAGGGGAACGATTTGAACCAGCCGATCGATGTTGGGTTGTTTTTGGCCAGGGTAATGCGGCCTTCGGGGGTGCAGTCGTGGATCACATCCAGCTCATGTGCTGTTTGGGCGATCACGCGCTTATCGCTTGGGCCGGGGTCAATGTACATGGCGTACTTGACATCCACATCGCCCAGGAGGGCGACCGAGGTCTTCTTCCAATCCTCGCGGCGCTGCCACAGGTACCATTTGCCGTTGGGATCAAAGTCCTTGAGTGTGTAGGCGCCCAGGCTGACCGGCGGGTTGAACTTGAACGCCACCGGGTCTGCTTCCTTTTCAAAAATGTGCTTGGGCATGATGAAGGTGGCTCCCCAGCGTACGGTGAAGGATGTGTGGAAGCGCGAATTGGGGTTCTTCAGGTGGAAGACAACGGTATATTTGTCGGGTTGTTCCAGCTTGTCAATGCTGCCCGAGAATAGGCCATTACCGCCCAATCCAGGGGTTTTCATAATGGTGTCAACGGTATAGTACACGTCATCCGCCGTGAACTCCACACCATCGCTCCACATGAGTCCCTCGCGAAGCTTGACGGTCATTTGCGTGAAGTCGTCATTGTAGATCGGCTTCTCGGCTGCCAGGGCATTATCCCATACACCATCGACTCCTGCATCCGGGTCGATGTACCACAACGCATCCAGGGCCAGTTGCTGGAGTCCGCATACCCAGGAGCCGCTGTATCCGGCTCGCCAGCGGTTGAAGTCATCTGCCGGTTGTACGGTCCCTGATGGGTTCTCCAGGATGAGGCACTGATCCCTGGGTACGCCTGGCTGTACCTCCTTCCCTGCGGGCACAGGGGCTCCTCCCTCCGAGGTTGGCGCCTGGGGATTGCAAGCCGGCAGAGTGCTGGCTGCTGTAAATACGGCAGCTAGCTTTAAAAACTCTCGTCTGGTGACATGCTTTTTCATTTCTTCCTCCATGTGATAGATTGTGAATTGGACCACATGGCTACGCTTGCTTTACGCAAGCCGCCTTAAAATAAAAAAGGAAAAATCGAACCTGCCAGCGCAAGCCTGGATGAAACATTTATCATTCTCATCCATGTAGCAAACACACAGGAACATGATTTTTCCCTTGACAACTAGTCCTTCATAAACACTAAGTCTAGACTCGAGAAAGAATTCTTAAATTGTGGGAAGAGGAGGTAGGAAACTTAGAACTTTCTTAAAATAGTATCATGAAAAACAACGAAAGTCAACATTGAATTTCTAGTTTTTGTTCATGTTTTTTTTAGAATGTTTCAATTCTGTTTATTCCGAAAATTTTTTGCCATCATAGAGAGGATTTGTTATCTCCTAGCGAACAGTTCAGGCGCATTTCCCGGCAAATCCTGCGGTTTTTGTGTATTCTCCCATTAGCATTGCTCGCTGTCCCTTTAACTCAGTTCGTCTAATGATCAGATCAATTCCAACACGGATGCCCATTGCATTTCGTCGAACAAAGGATTAAAATATTAAGGGATTTGTTCATTAAACTATTTTAATGAATTGGGGTACTCTTTTGGTCCAAGAACAGATTGATCGCCTCGGATGGATTTTGATTCGGGGAGGAGCGAAAACACTTGATAAATGATACCAAGGTCAGTTCGTACAAAGCGCCGACGATGCGCGACGTTGCTGCAGCGGCGGATGTCTCCCTTTCGACTGTTTCACTGGTGGTTAACGGAAAACCCGGCGTAAGCCATGACCGGCGCGAGAGGGTGTTGAAGGTCATTAAAGAGCTCAATTACGGAGCGGGGGGTCGCAAAAAATTGGCTGTGGAAACCAAAATCATCGGCCTTCTGATGGAATCGCTGTCCGAAGCCTCACGGAGCGAGGGATTCTACCTTCGGATTGTCTCGGGAATCGAGGAAGCCGGATATGAACTGGGTTACCAGGTGTTCCTGCATGTCTATCGCCCGGCAGTTGATCCCCTCAACAGCATTCGTGAATTGATGGGGCGCGATGTGGATGGTCTGATTATTGCAAACGATGGTGATATCACGCCCAACGTGATCCAGAACATCGCCGAAACCAGTATTCCATTGGTTCTGGTAGAGAACTTTCAAAATTTACCGATCCATTCGGTGACCGCCGATAATTTTACTGCCGGCCGCGTCATGACGGAATATCTGATCCAACTGGGGCACCGGCGGATCGGTGCGCTGGGTGGGCCGGATAAATACAGTAGCCTGCGCGATCGAATGCGCGGCTACTGCATCGCTATGTTGGAAAATGGTTTACAGCTCGACCCAAGCCTTCAGCCAAGCCCTGTCTCTGGGAACCCTAGAAAAGGATATGTGCAGATGCAAAAACTCATTGCCCTTCCCGAGCCGCCGACGGCAGTTTTTGCTGTGAGCGACCGGGCGGCATTTGGGGCGATGGAGGCCATCAAGGATGCCGGGTTAGTCTGCCCAGATGACATTTCTGTAGTCGGCGTTGACGACGTAAGGGATAGCGCCTATAGCACCCCCTCCCTGACTACCTTCAGTGTTCCCAAATACAATTTAGGCAAGACCGCGGTTTCAATGCTCCACAACCTGACACTGAATAAGTCGCTACCACCTGCCAGAACGGTTCTGCTTGGAAACATCCTTGTGCGGCAATCTGCTGCTCCGCCCCGCCAAAAACCTTTACAGGGGAGGCTTTAATGGCGCTTGCCTTGCTCACTCTCTCGGTTTGCCAGCCATGCTTTTTTAGTCGCGGGGTGTTTTCGTCAAGGTCTAGAGCTTATTTGTTTCGTTTCTGAATTGAGTAGTCGAATCTATCACCAGGTGTAGCTTGTCGGCCGGTGTGAGGGTCAAGCAATGGCAATCGCTCTCTTATCAAAATTGGTTGGCGCTAATATAAAATCGAAGAGAGAGGAGATACTCAACGGAAACAAATGCAATTGAAGTATTGAAAATAAAGAAATGGATTTATCGCTTGGATCTTTTCGTTTTCTTCTCCGCGCGTCTCCTCGCTCGTGCTCGTTGTGAGCCCACAATGGCACTTCGCGAAATGAACAAGGGCGTCGTGCTCAGCTTGTCAAAGCATGAGGTTACTTCCCTTGGCATAGATACAAGTCTAATCGTACCAATGACAATCTCGTTTGTAAGTGAATCGCAAATCGTGAAGCGCGGTTTGGTGACAATTTATTAGGGATTTTTGATCAAAGCTGCATCATGTCGCGATTCGCTAGCAGTTTGTCAGAGTGGATTGACTTGAGCACCATATATCGATACACAGTTACGAAGGGGGCTATATTTGGTATCAATCTAGCTTGAGCTTGAACGATATTCTCTCCGACAGCTTGCTAGAGTAGTATAATCATCATGATGGACAATAAACGCCCCTCTGTGTCACAATGAGGAGAATAAAATATGACGAAATGTGCAAAATGCGGGAAAACTATAGCGGCGGAGGAAATGGAAAGCCGCAAAGGCGTTCTTGACACTCTAGGAGTTAGCAGTGGTGACTCATCCCCGCTTGATGATATGTTCCGCACGATGATAAGTGCAACACAGGCGTGGAAATGTAATCGCTGTGGTCAGTGGATATGCAACTCTTGTGTTACGAATAGCATCATCACACACAAAGCTAGCTCTATTCAGCATTCCAATTGTGGCGGGATATTCCGAGCACCAGAATCATAGGCGTTCAAAGCCTTCAGTGTTATATCTATCGTTGATTGATAGAGTTTCTTTGATTTAATACAGGCAGATCGAATAGCAAATTGCCAACAAGCAACTGAACCGTCATAGTCTATTCAAGCGGCATATCCATCCATTTGGCATAAGGAAATCATCATGAACATTTGCAGCCTGTGTAATAAGCCAATTCCGTCATCGGACAGGAAATATTCGGCGGAACAGGTGCGGATATCTGTTCATGGGGGATTGCGCCCAAAGTCATTAACAGAAACTGCTCGCGCACTGGATATCTCTGAGGATGCTTTAATAAGTGATTGGATACAGAAAGTAAAAACAGAAGCTTCCGACTGGACTGTCTGCAATGAATGTGCCGGTCTGATAGAGAGTGCTATTGCGCAAGCGGAAGCCAATGGTCGACGATGTGACTTTTGCGGCACCCCATTGTTTGGTGATGATCCCATTGCAATGATTGACGAGTCTGGGCTGGTAAGAATGGAGGCAATAGGGGCATTGTTACGACCTGGTCCACCAACGATGCGTGATGTGGCTGGCAAGCTTCGCTGGGTCGCGTGCAAGAAATGTATGGATAGGGCCGTCCAGATTCTCCAAGACCATCTGGGCAAGTAAACCGGAGAAATGAATATTATGATCCATTGGCATTTTTGAACGAATATTTGTTTTTCCTTAGTCTCCTGCAACGAAACATGCCACACAAGCCAAATACTGTCAAAACGAACGATGAGCAATTTAGCGTCACCATTGACGCGACGGAATTTCGCGTGGCCAACGACTTGGAGGCTCTTTTAGAAAATATAGCAGCCGAAAATAGGGGGGGATTGCGATTTGTAACGGCAGAATACCCAAAAGTGATCGAATTCTTGCTCCGTGAACTAGAAAAGAGCTACGGGGGGGATTCCCGACAGTTCAAAGATGTTCTCCCTGCAGCACTGTACTGCACAGGCTGCATGTGGGAGTATCCTGAGTCTTATCGACTGAACCTTCGGTTAAAAGGGAATTTGCAGAAATACTATCAAGCATCGATTGGTGGAGCCCTCCCTGGCTATAAGCAATTTGGCGAACAAGGAATTTGTGTCCTCTGTGAAAGTAAAGAAAGCCTGTTAGTTTATGAATGTTACCCTCCCGAATCAATTAGTGAAAAGGATATAAGTGCTATCCGGCGTTATTTTCATGAAGAGGCCGAAAAATGGTGGGGGCAACAAAAAGAATCTAGTGTAAGTTGTACCGGTTGCAAAGCAATGATTTCTCGCAATCAAGGCTTTGTGTTTCAACGGCACTTAATATGTACCAATTGTCTCGATATCGAATTAGAAAATGGCGTAGAGTTATTAAAAGGTTATCCTCATCAATTTGGAAATAATTTGCTGAGAAGGATACGCGGTTTCAGGAGGTAAAGATGGCATCGGAAGATTACCCAAATCCACTTAGCTCGCTATCCAGCATCGGAGTCGCGTTTAATATTGGAAATTTGAGCGCTTTTTATGGCTTTGATGCTTGGCTGATTTTTATGCAAACCCTGGATCCTAAACGTTTGGCGCCCTGTCTTATATTCGATGGAGATACTTTGGCGACATTAGCGGGACGGGCGAATGAATTCTGTATTGGCATCTATGGTGTAAACCTGGATCTAGCCTACATTCGTGAAAAGGTTGGGAATGCCCAAGTACCGGGATTCGCGCCTGTTCATCGCCGTATCATCGAAAAAATGGCACTCGATGATCAACCTTTGGTATACCGAGGCCGTATCGATCTCCTGGGCCGGTGGGAGACAGACGAGTGGACTCGGATCGATTCCGATCTCTGTGAGAAAGCCGGCTGGAACTATCGTCCTAGGACCGCACCTCCGACGAGTAATCGGACGGAGCTGAAAAAGTGAAGCATATAATATGAGTTGCTAGGATTTGAGATAAGCTCCTGAAGTTAAAGAATTTCTTTTCACGAACATCACCTTCTACATGAAAGAGCTTTTTAATGCATAATCGTGATCAGGCTCAAATAATTCAGCAGAACGCATCACATATCTTGTTAACGAAAGGCCCCGAGGAGGCCCTGATTTACTTGCGGGATCATGCCAACCTAGAAAATCCTCAAATCAGACAGCGTATTCATGCCATTGTGTGGAATCATCAGGAGCTACTCTCAAAGGAATTACTGAGTCAGCCCTTCTTAGATCATGCGTACTGCCATTGCAGCGTCTGTGAACATAACTGGCTCATATTCCCTTTGCTTTGCTCATCACATTTAGAACCGGAGGAGGCTGAGAACCTCAGCCAGCGCAATCGGGCCCGGGCCTGTCCAGCCTGTGGACGAGTCTTGTGTAATACTTGCGCGCAGTATGCCAACGACACCTGTACTTGCGGTAGTAAGTTAGTTGGTGTGAAACGATCGAACGGGAGACAGCTAAAAGTACCGGTATCAGAACTTGCCGAAGCCGATGAAAAGCGACATAGCTGGCTTCCTGCTCCCCCAGATACCCCTGTTGAATCTAAGCCAGATCTATACCTGTTTTTTTCCATGGACGGTAAAGTACCAATTGGCATAGATGCTTCGCTCCCTCGTATGCAAACGGGTTCCGTTGAACAACATATAGCATGGGTAGAAACCCTCCTTGATGCAGGCATTTATTACCATGCACAGGAACAGCTTGATCTGATTGGTTCGGCTACAGCACAAAATGGACGTGTTCTGTGGTTACGGGCTCGTTTACAACATAGCAAGTATAAAAATGCCAGTCGCTATCATCGTTCCCATCATTACGTATCCGGCGACTGGTACAGATGGCCGGAGACGATCATTGCCAATCTAGAACAAGCCATCGAATTTTGCCCAGACGATGGAAGGATCGTTCACAACCTGGCGCAAGCATATCTGGACTTGGATTCCAAAGAACACGTTTCAAAAGCTTTAGCTTGTGCTCGAAAAGCGGCATCGATCTTGCCGGAAGATCTGGATGTTTGTTTAACCCTGGGTAAAGCATTACGACTTGTCGGACAATATGGCGAAGCCTTATCCATTCTGAAAAAAATTCCGCAAGATTATTCCGAATATGAAGTTGTACGCCAGGAGCAGTTTTTGGCTGATCTTGAATTGAAATGCGAACAAGAACCAATCGACGTTGCTGCGCATTTAAGATTAGGATACTGGTATTGGCGCCACCTGGAACTGCGTGATCGCGGAAAGATGCTCTTTGATAAACTGGTTCAAAATTGTCCCGATTGTGCAGAGAGCTACTATGCCCTCGCCCGAGAGATGTGGCACGAGTATAAACGGCCGGATCGATTGAACGAAACGCATCGACTATGCAAAGCAGCTTTAGATCGAAATCCAAATTTAGCTCTTGCCTATGAATTGTTAGGCGGTGTTTATCAAGAGGCAGCCCGCATGCGAGAAGCAATTAGCTTTCCCATTGAGGATCATACCAGTTATTACAAGCGTGCCGTTGATATCGATCCAACTTCCTGTGACATTGCCCTCTGGCAGCTTGGCAACGATGCAATCGATCGAAATGATTTAAAAACTACCATTGATATGCTGGAACAGGCTGTCAGGGTTGGCACGGACATCGGCTCCGTCTACCAGATTCTGGCTGTAGTTTACATGGGAACCAGGCAATATGAAAAACAGGATTGGGCAAACAAAAAGGCAAAAGAGCTAGAACCTGATACCCAGCTTACGAGTGAATTCCAGAATCGCATTCTTGCAATGTGTAATTTTGAATATTAAGCTATGACAAATGACCAACTGGAAAATATTTGGAATGACTTAGAGCAAGCCAAGAAAGCTGGTGACCTGGATACGCAAATTGAGATCACCCAGAATTTGCTTTCTGTCGCGCAACAGCGGGCCGACGGCCCTGCCGAGCTGGAAATGCTTCGGCAGCTCGGAAACCTATATCAGGAAAAAGGCGATTTGCGTAAGGCGCATTCTTACCGCGTCATTGCAGCCGAATTAGCCGCGCAATCCGCTGATCATTTGTCTCCCAGCCTCAGAGCTCATATCGAAAATGATCTAGGACGGTCCTTTCTTGAAGCCAAAGACTGGAACAGAGCCGCGATTCACCTCCAGCATAGTTTGAAATTGATTGAAGAGGAGCCAAATGAGAATGTGCGAAGACTTAACCGTGCGATCATTCAGGTAAATTACACGTTAGTCTTAGCCAATCAGGATAAACTACCAGATGCTCTGAAATTAGCCGAGTCTATCGAGAAAGACGCCGAAGAACTACAAGATCACTATTTACTGGCAATCTTACATGGAAATCTCGCATCGTATTATCTCCAGACTGGCAGGATAAATGAGAGCCAACGTCATGCGCGGCAGGCTCAAGTACATGCAGGCTTCACGAATCACCCAGGCTTGCAGGCATTTGCAGGCAACATATTGGGAAGATCTTTTTTCTTTGCACGCTTTATCACTGGGAATCGCCAATATACTGCCGAGGCCGAACAGCGTCTGTACGAAACGGTGAGCACAGCTCAATCCCAGGGCAATATTATTTTGGAGGCGGAAGCGGAATATGATCTTGCAATTCTATGTGAACAGCTAGGCCAATGGGATAAGGCGATCAAGCATTTTCAAAGAGTATTTGATTTGATGGAACAAGTGCGGGTAAGAATAGGCTATGAAGAGTTCCAACTAACCTTTTTCCAATCGTTTGAGTCGACCTATAATCGGGCCATTGAATTCCTCCTGCGGCAAAAGCAGCTGGATATGGCATTCCTGGTATCTGAACGTCTACGCAGCCGTATCCTTCTAGCGGCCTTAGGTTCCGGACGCAGCAACGTAAAGAAATGGGGACTGGAAAAACAAGATCTACTATATTCTGTTCTCAACAACTATGGCAAGCAAGTGTTATTTCGGGCCTTCGGAGAAAAATTTACTGCGGCAGAACCGTCGCTTGAACTAACTGTAGGGATCAGCAATTTAAGCCGCCGCGGTGGCAACCATACAAGTATTGACTACGAAACATCGGAGCTACAACAGGCACGCCAGGACTTCTTGGAATTGTACGAAACACAGCGTTCTTATCGTACCGAGTGGTCACAGCGTCAGTCGCCTGATGTGATCAACATGGAGGTTGCGCAGACTCTGCTTGATGAAGATGAAGCTCTGCTTTCATATATCGTTACCGATGACAGCTTGGTGATTTTTGCTGCAGATAGAGAACGACACGGCTTCCAACACCTGAATTATCCCGCCGATAGACTCGCCAATGATGTCTCCAAGCTTTGCACCGCAATGATATCACTCCAGGAAAAAGTACTGGATCCATTTATAGCAGAAAGATGGTTCCGGCGCGAACCCACCACTCCCTGGCCAAAGGAAATTGCAAATGAGATGAAAGAGGTCCAACAGTACCTAAAAAAGCTTTATGCAATATTGATTGCTCCACTTCTCCCTCTTATTGCTACGAAAAAGCACTGGATAGTAGTACCACATGGACCCTTGCATCGGGTACCGTGGTCCGCTTTACACGATGGCAATGAATACCTGGTGCAAAATCATTCTATTAGCCTGCTTCCTTCGATGAGCATTGGACAAGCTTTGGTATCCGAACCGAATCGTACCTCAGGGCAGATTCTTTCTTTTGCAGACCCTGATCCGGAGAATCCGGTTCTCCAGTTACCAGCGGCCCAGATCGAGGCACAGGTAATCACCCGAGTTTTTCCAAATGCTCAGCCACCTTTTGTCGGTATTTCAGCAAACAAGGTTAATTTCCTTGCTCATGCTCCTAACGCTAAATTGCTCCATCTAGCCTGTCATCATTGTTTTGATGCTTCCGCTCCCCTACTTTCTTTTCTTAAGTTGGCAGGTGAAAGTGGTGCAGAGTTCTTATATGCTTTTGAAATTGCTGAGCTTGCTCTTTCTGCCGAATTAGTATGTCTCTCTGCCTGCGAATCAGGCCGTAGTAAAATAGCCACCGGGGATGAGCAATATGGCATCGTACGCTCATTCCTGAATGCTGGTGCTCAAAGTGTTGTATCTACCCTTTGGAACATTCAAGACCAATCTGCTGCAGTTTTCTTCAGCAACTTTTATAGGCTTGGATGTATCTCGAGCTTGGCGCAAGCGTTAGCGGGAGCGCAGTGCAGCATGATCGAAAGCCCCAAGTACCTATTGCCCTGCTTCTGGGCACCCTATATTTTATCCGGTGAATGGAATAGTCAATTAACACCCTGACCAAAAGGAGAAAACCTAATGACTTATCCTGACCTAAGTCAGTTAGTCTGGAATCGACACCCTAGTGCTTTTGAATTGGTAGAAGCTGGAATTTTAGATGAGGAGCAGCCAGAATTCGCGAGAGTCGGTGCAGAAAGTCTCACTCGCGGGCATCCTGCCTATGCCTTGAAGAATTACTGGCAATCCTTTCTTCGTAGGATACGTGGTTACAAAGTTAGTAGAATTTTGTTTGAACAACAATCAGTATGGTTACCATTGTTTGATCTCCACGTACCGTATGAAGGCACGGCGGAATTGACTTACAAACGGTCTTCTGAACATAAAACAGGTGCTGAGATAAAAGTGTTAGGTATCGGTTTTGGTTCAAGTCTCTCAACTTCAATCACGGAGACTGTTGCTTTCAAGGCTGAAAAATCCGGCAAGTCGTACCAGATAAAGCTTTTGGCAACTGCCATCGAGTATGTATCGCGAACTGATCCCACACTGATTCGATTGGATCTCAACAAACCAGAGGGAGCCAGCGAATATCGCATTTGCGACATCCCTTTGGTTAAGGATACCCCTGACATTTTTAATACACAGCTATGGACAATTGACCATCACATTGATCTCACTAATTCAAATGATCTTGGATATTATCTTTGGCAGAAGGAATGTACAATTCAAGCCAGCTGGAAAGTTGGTTTAGAAGCTGCATCTCCCACTGTTCTCGAAGTAGGGTTAAAATGTGGTTTAGAAGTCGAACACTCAGAAGACTTTGGTGTGAAGTACGAATTGCCGTATGGCAAAAATTACTATTTTTTTCATCAAAATGGTGAAACGCCTCTAATACCTCTTTGTTATCTTGCCTAATGCACAACTGCGAAACACGAAAGGAGATTTCACATGGGATTTCTAAAGAAGTTATTTGGGCAGGGAAAATCCGAACAAAGGCAGATCGCAAACAGCCCGGTTTGTGATGTATGCAATAATCCTCTTGACTGGGATCAGGCTTACGTTCTGACAACTAAACAGGTCGTTTTAAGCCAGGCATATTGGGAATTCGCATTTAGACATCAATGGTCCTATGTTCATGGTCTGGATCCCGAAGGCGCGATACTGGCGGGGCTGGTACAACAAGCATCTGCACAAACTACTGGTTGGGCGGTCTGTGAGTCATGCAGCAGGCTTTTCAACTTTGATCGGACTGTCGCGCGCCAATATGCTCTGCAACGCATGTCTCATATTCCTGGTAGTGGTTCAGTAGATGCGAGTGCGGCGGCGCAGCCTGCCGCTGAAGTTTGGAAACGTCTTTATGGATCATATCCTCAAAGCATCAAAGTTGGATAACCTGGTAGAGTAAGCAAATATTAATAGGGTCTTATGCCAAATCGGGAAAGCCAGCGACTTGATAAGCGGGAAATCTGGCTTTCCGACCAAACGATTGATGTAGATACACAGCATATTTGCAACGAGTTTGGTGTGGACTCGCGTACACGGCACCAGAAAGTCTAATAGACAAGGTAAATAGATATCGTACAATAATGGAATGGTGTCGAGCCTATCGAGTAGATCATTCACAAGGATTGGTCGATAAACGCGTCGGTGGCAATCGAGCTAAACTGCGCAAGTTGGATATTGAAGAATTACAGCACATGCTGCATCAGTACACACCGAAAGAACGATTAGGTCGCAAGGTCAGCACCGCCGATGGGCAATTTTGGACCGTCGAAGATCTGGTCGTGGTGGTTCGAGAGCGGTATGGTGTTGAATACCAAAGCCGTACTTCGTACAGCAGCCTATTGCGCTTGTGTGGCTTTAGCTACCAGAAGACTGAGAAAATCTTCAAGTCTCGCAGTCAGACCAAGGTGGCTGATTTTGAAGAACAGCTCGAAAAAAACTGATCGATGTGGCACAAGATGCGCCGAATACTGTTTTCCTGGCTGGTGATGAAGCCGGACTGTACTTACAAGCGACCACCTGCTATGTTTGGTCTCCCACTGGGCAAACGCCGGTTGTGCGAGCTGATCCAGGACGAGCCAAAACAAATTTCTACGGAGCTTTAAACTACACACCGGACAGGAAATTGCTATGCGTTCCGACCTGATGAATGCCGAGATATCCGCACAGTATTTGGAGATGATTCTGGAAGCAAATCCTGACCTGCCGATTGTCTTGCTTTGGGATCGCGCTCCCTGGCATCGGGGTAAATCAATTCGTAAGGTGCTGGACGACAGTCCTCGTTTGGAGATCCTTTTCTTCCCGACCGCCAGCCCAGACTTGAACCCACAGGAACATGTTTGGAAAACTGTCCGTAATGTGGTTAGTCATAATCACTTGGAAGTGCGGCTCCCC
Source organism: Anaerolineales bacterium (assembly GCA_035716785.1). Lineage (GTDB taxonomy): Bacteria > Chloroflexota > Anaerolineae > Anaerolineales > Villigracilaceae > Defluviilinea. Next base: position 11,262 of record DASTJG010000308.1, on the reverse strand, counting down.
GAACTAGCCGATCGGTTCTTGACCCAATTGAATTTGACTGCTTTTAGATCTTCTTTTCTAGATCGCTATGGCTACTCTGCTATTTGTCCGAGGTTTGTTTGATTCGTCTATTAGAAACAACAAATATCCCAAATAACTAGACACGCAAAAACTGGCGACCGGATCGGCCGCCAGTTTTTGCGCTACGGGCAAACATCTCTGCCGGTTGGTTATTCTTCCAAGGTTTGGAGCTGTCCGAAAAGAACCACCGGACAGCCCCGTGTCTGATTTCTCCGTTTGGTTATGTCTTAGGGACGCACAACCACGGTGAGCGTCACCGACGTGGACGAGCCGACACAGCCCAGGTTGTTGCCTTCGTAGAGGACAGTCAGGGTATACGTCCCCGCCATCCACTTGTTGGACGAAACCTTCAGCCTGGCAATCCCGCCCGCGTTCGTGTTGTCGATGCCGAGGTCCGTCGTCACAGCCTCACCGGTCACCGGATTGCGATCGAGTGTGAAGCGGACTGGCTGATTGCGCTCGCAAGCCCTGCCTGGTGCCGACAGGTCGGCGCTCGGGGTGAACGAGTTCTTCTTCGACCTGGCACTGACAACCACCAATCGAGGACCGATGTACTTGAGCGAAGTCTCGACTCGCGCGTGGACGAAGATGAGTTGTTTCCTGGTTGAGGTGTTCCCTGACAGATCGGTGACGGTCCAGGTCACCAGATTCTTGCCAACTGGCAGGACCGCCGGTGCGTTGCTGGTAATTGTCAGCCACGACGGATCATCGAAGGCGTCCGTCGCAGTAACCCCGGCGATCTCCGCCGTCAGCCCGTGATAGCCATCAGCGTCGGTTGCCGTGAGGTTGACGATGAGTCGGAGTTGGAGCTTGGGCACAGTTTGGTCAGCTTCGAGCAGCCGGCCGACGCCCCAATGCGATGTACTCAGGTACCCGGCGTTCGTCGGGTCGGCCCAGTTGCGTATGCCCTGCCGCGCACCGTTGGCGGCATCGTTCACCTGGAAGTCGAGGCCGTGGAAGGTCCCCACGCCGCTTTCTTCGAGAAGGTCAATCGATGCCTCGACAATGTAACCGTCTTCAACGATCGAGGTGGCACTGACCAGCCTGGCCTGCTGAGCAGCGATGTCGCCGGTGCCGAACGAGACCTCATTCTTATAGTTGATGCGGATCTGGGTGTCATCCGGCCGGTACGCACCGTTCTTGTAGTTGCCGGCGTCAACGTAGATCTCAACCGAGTCCTTCTGCCAAGGGTCGGAGGCCGTATCGTCGAGGATGTCATCGTGAACGTGCATGAGAACGTAGAGCGTATCTCCCTTCCAGAGAGTCTTTACGTCTGCTGTTGCAGTATCCGTTCCGGTTGTCTGCTTGTCGGTCGAGACGGTGTTGGCGAGCGCCCAGACTGTATCGACGGAACCGTCGATCGTCGGAGCGTTGCCGTTGCCAATCCCGGCCACTTCGAGGTACGAGAGCGGTTCGGCGAGCGTGAGCACGCCGGTTGCGCCGGGATCGTTCCAGCCAAGCGTGTCGGCGCCGTCCGTCAGGGCAATGTCGAACTGGACCTGGTCGCCTTGTTGAGCGTCGCTGAGCGGCAGGTGGACGACTGCCTTCCAGCCGCCGCTGACCTCTTCGACGACACCGGGCACGTCGCCCGTGGCGTCACGGTTGAATGTGTATGTATTTTCGCCTACCTGGAAGGTAAGCTTGTCGCTGGCCTCCGGCGTGGCATCCTGCGCGTCGACAAAGACGCTCAGGTGATCGGCCTCCCAGCGAAGCTGGAAGCTGAACTTATCACCAACCTCGATAAGCCGGAGCTTCTGCCATTCGAGCGCAGAAGTGGCACCCGCCTCGAGCGGCACGTTCGCCTGGAAAACCAGTGCCGTGCGGAGGCGCGCGGGGAGCGTTTCATCGACGGCGCCGAAATATGCAGGCTTCGCAGCCAACTGGCCATTGAAGAGCAGCGGCGCGTTGTCACTCCGCCAGCTGCGGCTGTCGTACAGCCCCCAGAGCGTAACGGAGAAGATGCTGGCAGAATGCGCCCGGAAGATGCGGAACGCGTCGCGATAGAAGTAGCCCTGCTCGATGAGCTTGGCATTGTCGACCGGCGTTCCGGTCATGACGTCGAGTTCGCTGACGACCTGCTTAACCGGCAGGTCCTGAAACGCCGTGATCGCCTCATCGAAGGACTGGACCGGGGTGGTCAGGCTGGCGTGGAACTGGTGCCCGACGATGTCGACCGGGATACCCCGGTTGAGCAGGTCGGCGACGAGGTTATGCAGTCGGAGGCGCTTGGCGGACTGCTCGGTATTGTAGTCATTGATGACGAGAGCGATCGGGCGCGTGACCCCCGGCGCCGCGTGGTCGACGTTGAATGCCTGGTCCGCCCAGTTGAACGCATCATCGATGTATGACGGACCGAGGATGTTGTAGTACGGGCTTGTGCGAAGACCATCGGGCGTGGCAGAGTCTGAGATGACCTCGTTGACTACGTCGAACGCGACCAGCGGGTTCGTGGCGCTGCCGAAGGGACCGTACATGTCGCTCAACGTCTCGGCGATATTGAAGATGTGATCGTGGAGGCGCGTGCTGAGGATCGCCTGGTCTTCGGGCGAGTTCGTCAGCGGCGTGCCATCGTCGCGCTGGAAGAACCACTCTGGCGTTTGCTGGTGCCAGAGCAGCGTGTGGCCGTAGACACGGATGTCGTTCGCGGCGGCAAAGTCCATGAGCAATTGCGCTTCCGGATGGATGCGGAAGTTCCTGTCCGCGTCATACCACGCCTCGGGCTTCATGTGGTTCTCAGGCGTGATCTGCTCGAAGTGGTGCTGGAGCAGGCCCGCATAAGCGCCGGTCGTCTCACGCGAGTCGATCGCCACGCCCACAGGGAAGTCCACCGTATCTTTGAGTGGGGTCAGGGTCGGATCCCAATCGGGGCCGCCCTGCTCCTGGACCAGGATATCATCCACGAGGAAGGAGGCGGCTGTACCATCCGGGTAGGTTGTCTCGAAGTAGAGGAAAGCGCTGTCCGCGGCACCCATCTGATACGTGGCCGTGACCTGCGTCCACACATCGCCAGAGACGTTGCTAATCTGGCTGACAGTGTCGTAGCTGTCACTGCCGCTGTTCGTGCGCCGCATACTTAGCCAGAGCGTGTCTGCCGGCGAGCCAGCAGCGAACTTGACCCAGGCAGTGATGATGTAGGTCTCACCGGGATTCATCAATCCGGTGACATCATGCCCGATGCCATCCCCCTGACCGTCACGATCCGAGACAAGCGCGGCATGCGTAGGACTGTGTGACTCGGTCTCGGTCAGCACAAGAGTCGCCGGAGTGCTGTCGGCTTCTCGCAGCACCCAGCCGTCCAGGCCGTTCTCGAAGTCGGTGTCAATAACCGTCGCGCCGGGACCGCCGCCAGAATCCGGCCGGGTGATGAGGATGTCATCGACGAGGATCGTGTAGGGTCCCGTCTGGTCCGCGCTGCCGATATAGATCTGCACGGCAGCCAGATCGACTCCGGCCGGGAGTGTGTATGTGCCGGTGATCGTCGTCCAATCTGTGGCGTTGATTGTCGTGTTCGCGACCCAGTTATAGTTCGGCTTCACCACGAAGCGGACATCGGTCGAGGTGACCGCCGAATCAGCAGGCAGTCGCGCCCGCATGGAGAACGTATAGACGATGCCCTCTTCAAGCAGCCCGGTCGGCGACTGGATCCCCTCGTAGTCGGCTGCCCGAGTGATGCTCAATGCTTGGCCACCACTGCCATCATCGACGTAGGCAAGAGTAGGACTGCCGCTTTGCGTCCACGTGCCGGTCGTCGAGTCGTCAAAGTTCACGCTCGAGACCACAACGGAGCCCTCGGCCTGCAACTGTGATGCCGTGCTGATCATGTTCCCACCAGAGGCCGCAGCTACCGTTGAAACATTGCTGATCAGCATCATCACAGTCAAGAGAACGCTCAAAAATACTTGTTTCATGGTTTCCTCTTATGGCGTAAGTTAGTGTTTGGATATGATCCTGTCAAACTTCTGTCTGAAATAAGACTCAATGGACCGCTCGCACCTCCTGTCACGTTACTAAAAAGGAATTGTTAATAATGCTCGCGCTGTGTCTACTCAACACAAGGCCCTACTTTTCCACAAGCTAAACCTTAGATTCGGCCAGCACGTTTACACCCTGTATCCCCTCAAGCGCAAACTGGGCAGGTTCTTCGCCCGGCTTCGCATATGGGCGCCGACAGCCGGACACAGGCTACCGGCGCCTTGGTGATCGATTAAAACAAGTGGGGAACTGGTGTTTGTCAGAATGCCCTTAACCAGACTGGCTACATACTCCAGCTCACATATGACGACAGAGACACGTTCGCGAGCATCCAGAGCGACGTGGATGTCGTTGTTCAGCGCACGCGAAACGGTGCCGACGGAGACTACGGCCCTTTCGGTAACTTTCACAATCGTCACTTTTGAGTAGACATCCTTTTAGCCATATTGGAAACGTTTACAAAAAATCTCGCTTAACGCTTTCTTTGGCAGGCTAAATAGGCACTTTCACCAGAAAGAACTATAAATTTACATGGGTTTTGAGAAGGAGGGATCGACGATAGACAGAAATGCTTGGAAACGTTTCCATAATATTAGCAAATTCCAACATGAGAGTCAAGTGGTTTGCATTATAGAATCTGTAGCTGGTAACTGCTAACCGTCAAATGAGTGCTGACAGATGAAAAAGCTAACCGCCAAGAGATCGTTGACACTATCCTCCGAGAGATACAATCCATCTTTCGGGAGGAAGTACGATGTCTCACGAACTCAAGTTGCGACAAACAGCCATTCGTCTGAAAGAGACAGTCGGACGGTCAGTTGGATCTCCCAGCATTTGAAGCGCAGTCGGGAATGGTTGTACAAATGGTGGCCGCGCTATCTGGAGGAGGGTTCGGCGGGTTTGCAGGATCGCTCGCATGCGCCGAAAACCAATCCTCTTTGTCAAAGTGCCGAGATAATCAAGGTGCTTATCGGTTTTGTGCCAGCCGCTACTCCAAAGCGGTAAACCGTGGTGCGATCATACCCGCCAGATTAGTACTCACCCCGTGACCATGCAGGAACCCTATGTCTCCTTGACCTGCTCCTGCCAGGCTTTGGTGATCCAGCTCACGCGATCCACGCCGATACCAGACACATCGAATCCAATCAATAAAATAAGGTGGAGAAATTGAAGCCAGCAGACATGTACCACCAGGATATGCACGTGCATGATTGGCAGCTTGCGATATGCGTTCCATGACCAATTTGAGCTTGTCAAGTTGTCTCTACACGATGATTCCACGTTAGGGCGATTACTCGTCTGCATTTCTCATAAACAGTTTATGCAGGTTTGCCAATATGCGATGACGCAAGGACCTCACGACGCCAGCCGATTTGTGTAGAACCCGTGCAATTTCCTCGTTGCTCCAATCTTCCAAATACTTAAGAGCTATCTTCTTTTGCTGGTCTGGTGCCAAGCCGCGGAGCATTTTTCGTATCTGCTGCTGTTGAATGTACTCCGCAGCTTCCTCTTCAGGAAGCTTTTCGGAGTGCATAGTCTCACTTAATTCAATGGTCTTTTCATGTTCGCCATATAGATCCAGAATCCAGTTATGAGCGATGCGATAGAGGTAAGACTGTAAATGATCACGTGGTCCCTGGTGAGTTTGCAATGCCTTGAGGAAACGCGCGAAAGTCTCAGCTACACAATCTTCAGCGAGAGAGGCATGACCGAGTAAACGCATAGCGTAACGATACAGGCCTGGACTGTAATAGTCATAAATCTCTTCCAGCGCGGTTTTGTCCAGCTGCAAGGCAAGCCGCAGAAGTTCCTGCTCGTTAGGTATCACGTTTCTCACTTTCCATGGCACTGCTTTGTTCTTTTACCTATTACTCGCACATATTATCAAATAACTGTAAAGATCTTGTGAAGACGTATATGTTTTGTGATTGGTGTGACTGTTTTACAAATTGAAGATAATAGGAAAGGCATGCATGTTACTCCGAATCTAATGGACCAGGCAGCAGAAGTCCATTACGACTTGGCAGGAATCAAAGAGCATGCCAAGGCATTAAGCGGCGAATTTCAATTGGCGTCTGCTTTGGGCAAAGGAACAGCTGTAATTGTCAAGTTTCCGATAACCAGGCGCCTGTCTTTTACCAATCCGGATGGCGATCCTGGCTCAGGCTTTTGGTCAGGTTAAAGGCGGGGCCGCCATTGACTCGGACGACATAGATCTCCGAATTGCCATCCCGGTCCGTCGAAAAGGCGATCCACCCATTCGAATTGAGGGTGGGATCGATGTCTTGCGCAGGGTGGTTCGTGATATTAGTCTGCGAGCCGCCAGTATCTATCATTGTATAAATTTCCCAGTTGCCGTTTCGGTCGCTCACGAATGTCAGGGTGGCTGCTCCTGTAACACCAGCGGGAGAATGATCATTCGCCGGATTCTGGGTCAGGTTCGTCAATCCGGTACCATCCGGTCTCACTTTGTATACTTCCTGATTCCCATCGCGCGTGGTTGTAAAGGCGATCCAATCCTGTGTGCCAAGCGGACTTCCAACCGAGTACCAGGTGGGAGCAAAATCGCTGGCAGGGTGATTTGTCAGATTGCGAAGTTCAGTCCCGTCACGACGCATGATATAGATTTCCTGGTTGCCATCGCGATTGGTCGAGAACACGATCCAATTCCCATCGGGGGACCAGGCGGGCTGTTGATCATCCGCCGCGTTCTTCGTGAGATTCGACGGCACGCCGCCGTTCACGCCGGTGAGATAAACTTCATTGTTACCATCCTGATTTGTCACATATGCAACCTGGATGGAATCAGGCGCCAGCGCCGGCTGCACATCCTGTGCAGTGTTATTTGTCAGTCGAGCCGGTGCCAGATTGGCTAAGTTCAAAGCATAGATTTCCGAGTTACCATCCCGGTCTGAACTGAAGAGCATGATGCCCTGCAGATTGGGCGGAGCCAGGGTTGGCGTTGGCGAAGCGGTCGGCGTACTCGTTGGAGTGGGCGTGAGTGTGGCAGTTGTCGTAACGGTGGGAGCCCCAGCAGTTGCCGCTGCTGCCGTAGCGGTGAGGGCGGGATTTGAGGCGTCACAAGGGTTCAAGTCCTTGCCATCGATGATCCCATCGTTATCCGAATCAGGGACGCGCGGACGCGGACAGTTCGCATTCTCCTGCCCATCCTTCAAACCATCGCCATCACTATCAGGGTTACGCGGGTCGGTTTCCAGCGTGATCTCATCACCGTCCCGTACCCCATCGCCATCGCTATCCACATTGCGTGGATCACTGCCGCCGGCGATCTCGAGTCCATCTGCCCGTCCATCGCCATCGGTATCGGGATTGCGCGGGTCGGTTTGGTGGATTTGAATCTCATCTCCGTCCTGGAGACTATCACCATCGGTATCCGCCTTGAGCGGATCGGTCTGACGCGTATCGACTTCATCTCCATCCAGCAGCTTATCGCCATCTGTATCCGGCTTCAGAGGATCCGTGCCAAGCGTGGTCTCACGATCATTGGTCAGTCCATCGCTGTCTGAATCAGATTGCCCGGAGAGGGCAGCCTGTGTTTGATTGTAGGCTGCCGTTTGGGTGGCGCGCGCGGCGGTCGGCAGATTTCTGCTCCCAAAGGGGATGAGGAACAGCAGACACAGAAGCAGGAATCCGCCCAGGGCAGTGGCCGCTACCCAATTTGGGATCCATGCTTTTTGACTCACCTGCCCGGTGAGTTCTGCCGATTCATTGGACGTGGACCGGACGACGATTGTAAAGGGATAGTCCTGCTCGCTGCCAACGATCGGACGCGACCGCAACCTGGCTCCAAATGAAAAGGCTCCTCGCTCACCTGACCGCACTGGGAGTTTCTCCCCTTGCGGGATCTCTACATAAGCTATTTGAAGTTGTTGTGTACCGGGTTGCGGACCGGGCCGGGCGACCTGTACCGCTTTTAGGAAGATCAGTTGATTCTCAGGACTTTGAAAGTACAGGCTGTAGGTGTCGGCAACGTTCCCTTCATTATCGATGATCACCTGTCCCAATTGACCCGCCTGGAGCGAGCCAGGCTCCAGCGTGGTGGAGAATTGTAAAAAAGAACCGATCGTCAAGATACAATCTACAGCTGTGGTTTGGGTAGGAAACATCTCACTGGCAAGCTGGATCGTAAAGGGATTTCGTCCGGCGGCGGCTTCAGGCGAGCGCGGGACTCGCAGGGAAAAATGGATCTCCGAACTTTCGTTTGGCGCCAGCGTTGTGATGGTCGAATTGGTATATACCCAGCCTTCTGGTAAGCCTCGGACCTGCAAGCGAAAACCATCTTTTTCCTCTCCACGGTTTTGTAAGAGGATAGGAATATCGATGATCGAACCCGGGCTCGCAGAAAAATGGAGCGACCCGAGCATCATCCCGATACGTCCCTGCGACTGGTAGGCAGCCACCGTTAGAGCGCTATGGGCAACTGCGAAAATCTCAGGATTCTTCTCGCTGACAGCACGAACTTCCAATTGAAATTGGGCCACACGATCGTCAGGCATCACGGGCGGTCGAATCGTCAGAGTGACGATGATTGCTTCTCCAGGGGCAAGGTGAACAGTACGTGACGGGGTAGTGACCCACTCTGGAGGCACGCCTTTGACGATCACGTCAATGTTATCTTCATATGGGTTCTTATTCAGAATGGCAACATTGAGTGTGGCGCGGGCTTCTGGTGCCACCGTGAGCTGTTCTTCTTTGACGGCAATTTGGAGCTTATCGCTCTCACCCTTCTGGAAAGCATTGCTATTCACCATCGAAGTTTTGTCTCCTCTCTAATCGATTATCTCCCAAATCGCAGGACAAGCGCCAGTCATTCCATTTTATTAGAAATCTGATTTTCCTGCCATAACGGGCCGTAGTCCCCACATGGCTGTAGCAAAGTCAGGAAAAGGGAGTAACAAGCAGAGCAAAATCAACACCTCAGGTGTCGAGACCCATGCTGGCAAGCTGCCTGTTGAACTTTGTGGAAGAAATTCCACTCCCAGCGATTCTCAGACTGTCAGCGGCCTGACTTCATCGCCATTTGTAGCAGAGGGGAAACTTTACAGAACAGGGTACGATCGTATTGTAATCGTATGCTTGCAAAAATGATAAGTCTGTATTTTATAGGACCTGATATGCATCTTATAAGATGTATATCATGGAAACGTTTCCAAATCAACTTCACATTCGTGAATTTTTCTAAAAATTTTTTAGCACATATGTTATCGATAACGGGAACGATAACAACATCGAACCTTTCAATCTTACTGGTCAGGGGCAACGATCGTCGAAAGGAGACACTAAACAAATATATGTTCTTTGCCGCACACTTGCCAGAAACGAATAAGCCAATGCCTCTCCTCTCCCCTTCGCGCGGCAGCGCCCAGTGAAAAGGAGCTAACCCGTGAACACAGTTTTATCTACCTTATTGTCAGGAAAGTTTTTCACTTGCAGGCTTTTCAGATCCATCCTGTTTGCCGGTCTGGTTATCTCGCCGCTCGCTGCTCCCACTGCTCATACATCAACTCCTGTAACTTGACCAGTCTCACGATCAGCGGCGTGAGTTTCATACTCTGCCGCCCAAATGGTAATGGCTACGGGTATATCTCCTCCTACACTGATAACTACCCCTGGAGCCTTTTCGAGCCACATGCTTCGAGAAAGGATTGCCTATGCCGATGGATTTCTCATAACCCATTCAAGCTGCCTTGCCGGTCCGGGCTTCGCTCTGGATCGCCATTCCCGGCCGCCGGGACGGACTTGGAAAACGCAATAGTGGCTTTTCAAGCATACCCCCGAAAGTGGCTATCGACCCCATAAGGGGCGTAGGCAGGTGCGGGAAAAATCTAACCCGCATTTCTAACCACATACGCAAAGGAAGATGCACATGAAGACAAAAATAAATACCTCCATTCTCAGGCTGTCGTCCATCCTTATTGTCCTCGCTGTGCTGCTGTCAAGCATCAACCTGACAGCCAGCGCAGCTGAGACCACGCTAGGCGCTGCCGCGGCGCAGTCGGGCCGGTACTTCGGCGTTGCCATTGCCTCCGGCAGGATGGGAGACTCAACCTACATCACCATCGCCAACCGCGAGTTCAACATGGTGACGGCTGAGAACGAGATGAAGATCGACGCTACCGAGCCGAACCAGAACCAGTTCAACTTCACCAATGGCGACCGCATTTACGACTGGGCAAGGCAGAACGGGAAGCAGGTGCGCGGGCACACCCTGGCCTGGCACTCCCAGCAGCCCGGCTGGATGCAGAACATGAGTGGGACCGCGCTGCGCAACGCCATGATCAACCACATCAACAGGGTGATGGCCCACTACAGGGACAGGGGCGGCATCTATGCCTGGGATGTGGTCAACGAGGCATTCGAGGAGAATGGCAGCCGCCGCAACTCCAATCTCCAGCAGACCGGCAACGACTGGATCGAGGTGGCATTCCGGACCGCCCGTGCAGCTGATCCGAATACGAAGCTCTGCTACAACGACTACAACATCGAAGCATGGAATTACGCCAAGACCCAGGCGGTCTACCGCATGGTCCAGGACTTCAAGCAGCGCGGCGTCCCGATCGACTGCGTTGGCTTCCAGGGTCACTTCAACAGCGGCACCGCCTACCCCAACAGCAACTTCCGGACGACGCTTTCCAGCTTCGCCGCTCTCGGTGTGGACGTACAGATCACCGAGCTGGATATCGAGAACGCAAACTCGCGGCTCGACTGGTGGCGGGGCATCGTCAACGACTGCCTGGCCGTCTCGCGCTGCACCGGTATCACAGTCTGGGGCGTGCGTGACAGCGACTCGTGGCGCGCCTCGCAGAACCCGCTGCTCTTCGACAATAACGGCAACAAGAAGGCTGCATACAACACCGTTCTCGACGCCCTCAACGCGGGTCAGCCCACGACCCCAACGGCGACGACTCCTCCGTCTACCACGCCTCCACCTAATGGCAGCGTCTCGATCAATGCGGGCGGCGCGGCAACCGGCAGCTTCGGGGCCGACCAGTACTTCAGCGGCGGCAGCACCTACACCAACACTGCCACCATCGACATGAGTCAGATCCCCTCCAACCCGCCGCCGACTTCGATCTTCAATACCGAGCGCTACGGGGCCATGACCTACACCATCCCCAACCGGAGCGGCGCCCAGACGGTGACGCTCTACTTCGCCGAGACCTACCTCTCCGCCGCCGGGCAGCGCCTCTTCAACGTCTCCATCAATGG
>DASTJG010000307.1:0-2346 GCA_035716785.1 Anaerolineales bacterium | reverse complement strand
ACCGATGAAATGGATCGCCTGCTCAGCGAGAATGAGGTGCTGGTCTCCCGTTTGAAGGGTATCCATGTGATCGATGGCGAGACCGCGATCCAATATTCAGTGACGGGTCCCGTGCTGCGTGCCGCGGGTGTGCCCTACGACATCCGCCGTGCCGATCCGTACAGCATCTACGACCGCTTCGAGTTCGATGTGGCCATGCGCCCGAACGGCGACCTCTTCGACAACTATATTATCCGCCTGGATGAGATCAGGCAGTCCCTGCGGATTCTGCAGCAAGCCGTCAAACAGATCCCCGGCGGGCCGATCAACTCGCAAAAACCGCAGTATCAGGTCCGTGTCCCGGCGGGTGAAGCATATGGCCGCATTGAATCTCCGAAAGGTGAGCTGGCGTTCTATGTCGTCTCGAACGGAAAGCCAAATCCGTGGCGCTATCACGTGCGCCCTGCGTCGTTTGTCAACATTACCTGCCTGGAGCAAATGTGCATCGGCACCAAGATCGCAGATTTCGTCGCGCTGCTGGGTGTACTTGACATCGTGATGGGCGAGTTGGATAGATAACCACTATTCGTCATTGCGAGGGCGAAGCCCGGAGCAATCTCATATGAAATGGGAGATTGCTTCGCCGCAGAGCGGCTCGCAATGACGGAAATGGAGAATAATTATGTATGGAAAAGGTATTCTTAAAGGATTGAGTGTCACCTGGAAGAGATTCTGGGATACATATCTCGATGATATTTCGTGGCTGGTGCGCGGCAAGAAACGCTACAACACGGAGGAAGGTATTCGCCACCGTTCGAGCAAGAACACGCGCGGTATCTTTACGGTCCAATACCCCGAAGAGCAGTTGATCACGCCCGAAGAGTTTCGCTATATTCCCTTCCTGGTATACGATGAAGGCACAGAAGGTAAAAAGGATATCCGCTGCACGTCCTGCGGCATCTGTGCGAAGGTCTGCCCGCCGCAATGCATTTGGATCGTCCGTTCCAACGACCCTAACACCGGCAAACCGATCCCCGAGCCAACTGAGTTCTACATCGACGCGGACATCTGCATGAACTGTGGTTTTTGCGCCGAGTATTGTCCGTTCGACGCGATCATCATGGATCACGATTTCGACATTGCTTCCTATGGACGCAATGTCTACAACCTGGAACAATTGCTCAAACCGGCTTCCTATTACAAGGACATCCGCCCAACAAACTATGCGACCGCCGAGGCGGAGCGCAAGGCCAAGGAAGCGGCCAAGGCAGCCAAAGCCGCAGGCGCCGCAGCAACACCGGCGGCATCGTCATAATATCATTCGCGCTGAGCGGAGCCCGTAGGACGTAGACGAAGCGTCTCTAACCTGCGTTTCGTCTGCGTGCTGACAAGCACGGCACTCCGCTCAACGCGAGGAAATCTTTACTTGGTACAATACTCACATGACAAACACAGTTACTAAAGAAACAGTCCTGGCTGCACTCAGCAAAGTTCAGGAACCGGAACTCCATAAGGATCTTGTTACCCTCAACATGATCCGCGCCCTGGAAATCAAAGACAACGTCGTCTCCTTCACCATCATGCTGACGACACCTGCCTGTCCCCTGCGCGGCACCATCGAAAAGGAAGCCCGCCAGGCGGTGATGGCGGTTGAGGGCGTGAAGTCGGTTTCCATCAAATTCGACTCGGATGTCCCCAATGATGGTCGCATGCGCGGCTTGCTCAGCATGCCCATTCGCAACGCCATCGCGGTTGGGTCCGGCAAAGGCGGGGTCGGCAAATCCACTGTCTCGGTGAACATTGCCATCGCACTGGCCCAAAGCGGAGCGCGCGTCGGTCTCATGGACGCGGACATCTACGGCCCCAACATTCCCACCATGCTCGGCGTGGAAAAGCTTCCTCCCCCACAGGGGCAGAGGATCATCCCGGCGCAGGCCTATGGGCTCAAAATGATCTCGATGGGACTGCTCGTCAAGCCCGGGCAGCCGCTCATCTGGCGCGGACCGATGCTCAACTCGGCCATCCGCCAGTTTCTGGGTGATGTGGAATGGGGCGAGCTGGATTACCTGATCGTGGACCTGCCCCCCGGCACGGGCGACGCCTCCCTGTCATTGGCGCAGGCACTCCCCCTCAGCGGTGCGGTGATCGTCACTCTCCCGCAGCTGGTCTCGCTCGAAGATGCCAGCCGCGGACTCAACATGTTCCGCACGCTGGAAGTACCGATCCTGGGCATTGTCGAGAACATGTCGTATCTCGACCTGCCCGATGGCACCCGCATGGACCTCTTCGGCTCCGGCGGCGGCGAGCAGTTGGCCCAGGCAACGGGAGCCAACTTCCTCGGCAAGGTACCGATCGACCAGAACGTGC
>DASTJG010000306.1:0-15975 GCA_035716785.1 Anaerolineales bacterium | reverse complement strand
GGGAACGCCCAGGTCGCGGCTCAGGGAACGCGCGTCCACTTCGAGCCCTTTGCGTTTTGCCTCATCCATGAGGTTGACCGCGATGACAATCCTGTCCGTAATTTCCATCACCTGCAGGACCAGGTTGAGATTGCGCTCCAGTGCGGTGGCATCGGTGACTACAATGGTGCAGTCGGGTTTCCCAAACAGAATAAAATCGCGCGCCACTTCTTCATCCTGCGAGGCCGAAAGAAGAGAATATGTGCCGGGCAGGTCAACGACCTTGTAACGAACGCTGTTAAATTGATAGCCGCCTTCGGCGCGAGTCACGGTCTTGCCAGGCCAGTTGCCGGTGTGCTGTTTGAGACCCGTTAGTGTATTGAAAAGCGTTGACTTGCCGGTGTTCGGGTTGCCTGCCAGGGCGACGACGCGGTCGAATTTGTCGAGTTTGATCCCCATTTGTTCGAGTTCGGTGAATGCGGGGCAGGTTTCGCAATGTTCGGTGGGGAGTGTTGATTTCTTGGTTTTCATGGATTCCTTTTTTGCGGAGTCCGAAGTCTCCTGACTTCGGGATCAACGACTGGAGTCGTTGGACTCCCTTAAACAGGCTTCACCCAGATCTGTGTTGCCTGGTCCTTTCGAAGTGCGATCAATGTACCGCGCACACGATAGGCGCGCGGCTCGCCGAAGAAGTTTCCCAATTCGGGATAGATGATCGTGCCGGGCGTGAGGCCCAGGTCCAGAAAGCGGCGGCGTGTAAAGCCCTGCACGGCGCTGTCCAGGGAAAGAATTTCAGCGCGCTGGTCCTGTGTCAGTTTTGCAAGCGGGATCGCGTTTGCCTTTGCGCTCTCCGCTTCGGCGAGCGGAGCAACCCCAACGTTGGCAGCCACCGTCGGCGCGAGGCGGTATTCCGTTTCACCGTCGCTCAACACCACGCGCTGGGAGGTCCGTTCGATCACGCGGATGATCTGCCCCAGGCGAAGTCCTGTTGCCAGGATCTGATCGTAGGCAATGGCGGGTTCATCTTCGATGTGCACGATGCGCGCCGGAGCATCGTTTTGCCACGCCGTAACGGACGTGATCTCCACGATGGGCATTTTCCCGTCACGCGTCGGGATCGGGTCGCCGTGGGGGTCGCGCGTCGGATGACCCAGCGCGGCGGAGAGTTCATCGAGCTGCGCATCGGTGAAGGAGTGCTCGCGTCGATGCGCGACAGTGTGGATCTGACTCAATGGCATACGCGCTTCGTCTGCAAGATACCGTTCCCACAGGCGATGAGCCCTGACAATGTGCATTGCCCAGCGTTCGCCCTCAACTGTGAGATGGATCTCGGCACCGCGCGTCTCGAGCAGGTTCTGGGATTCCATGTCAGCAATGAGACGAGTCGTTTTCAGGCGCGGCAGGCTCAGGGTTCCGGCCAGGGATTCGGGCGAAGCGTGGCGTCCCTGCTGTTCGCGATCGAGGAGATGCTTGAGGGCATCCTCCACCAACTCACGCTGCCGGGCGCTTTGCCAGTCCCTGTACAGCGCAAGCAGACCGTACTTTGGGAGCAACAGGATGATCAGAAGAAGGAATGCTGCCAAAATCCAATTCATGCGTCACCTCCGAGTTTGGGGAGAAAGCGTCCGGTGTGCTTCATGTATTCACGATATTCATCGCCGAACTTTTCGATCAGATTGGCTTCTTCTTTTGGAGTGCGCAATGCTACGGGTATGAATGCCAGCAGACCCAATATGACGATAAACCAGTTATCTGCCACCATCCCCAGGGAGACGAACAAAGCCGATCCAAATGTATAAAGCGGATGTCGTATCCAGCGGTAGGGTCCGCTGGTGACCAGTCTGTGCTCTTTGCGGGTGGCGCTCGTAAGAGTGATGCCGGTCCCGATGCTGCTGAACAACCAATAGATTCCCAGCACGCATAGGACCCCTATGCCAACCCCCAACCAGCGCAACCATTCCGGTAACCCTGGTTTGGACCAGTCCATCCACGCCGGATTGACCAGGTATACCAGCGGGCTAAGCCAAAGAATCAGTCCACCGATCTTTACGATGGTCGCGAAGACAGAGCCATCCACGTTACGGGAAATCTTTTCTCCGCTTTCCCGGTCTGCCTTGCGACGGAAGTAGGAGGAGATGCTGATTGCTGTAAACAAAATGACAGCTACTAAAATGCGAAAGATGTTTTCGTTCATGATTGTTTCCTTTATGTTCCGGTGGTTGAGCAGGTCGAGCGTTCGCCTGCCCCGCTGTTTTTTGCGGGATTGTTTTAATTCTCTTCAACAAACACTCTGCTTGTGATGCTCAATCCAAGCACAAAGGTTTTGCGCCCGGCTTTGATCGTCAGGTTGTGATCGAAGGGGGAGTAATCTGTCACCTCGATCTGCGCGCCGGGGACAAGTCCAAGTCCATCAAGGTAACGCAATAACTCTGTATCCGAAGCCTTGACGCGTTTGATCGTTGCGCTTTGACCCGGGCGGAGAGCAGAAAGCGATAGTGACTCGTCGGATGGCATTTTCAGGTCGGCAGTGGGAATGGGCTCTCCGTGCGGGTCGCGGGTGGGGTGTCCCATGGCCGCGGCAATGCGCCGCTCGAAATCCTCCGAGATGACGTGTTCGAGCCGCTCCGCCTCTGCGTGCACTTCGGCCCATGAATAACCAAGAGTTTGGACGAGCCAGGCTTCCAGCAGGCGGTGATGGCGGATTACTTCCAGCGCGGCCTTCCTGCCTTCCCTGGTCAACGTCACACCCTGATGCTTTTGGTACTCCACCAATGCGGGCTTTGCCGAGGCGAGCTTTTGGATCATGCCTGTTACTGATCCTGGTTTGACAGCAAGTTTCTCAGCAAGCGCATTTGTGCTGGCGCTTTCACCATTCTCAGTCAGTTCATAGATGCTTTTTAAGTAGTCTTGTATCGATGTTGTGAGTGTTTGTTCCATTGTCATCCATTCCAGAGTGTGGTCGTTGTGCAGGCAAAGAAAGCCAGATAGGCAATGTTGAATCCTGCTCCCTCTGTCCAGTCACGTACAAACTGTGGGAGAACTCGTTTGATCAGCAGCCATGCGATAGTCATTGTGACGGGATTAATCGTTGCCATCCAAACCGGGAATGCAGTTTCGCCCGAGGCGACCAGAATGGAGAACAGGATGGAAGCGATTACGATCATAATCATGAGAGGGGCATAGGTAGCGATCAACACTTTGCGATGACGGGCGATCATCTCTGCGATCACGGCTTGCGAGCCATCCTGGACCTTGTTCAACGCCTGAACGTATTCACCCATGTAGTAAAACGTCCCATGGACGAACGCGCCGATCACCGAGGCAATTGCAAACAATAGACCGGTGATAAGAGTCAGTGTTGTATTCGCGCCGGCCAATCCTTGATACACCTGCCAGAAGCCTGCCAGCACCAGCGGCGTCGCGAAGACCCCGAGCAGCGCTCCCCAGATCATGCGTTCGGGGGGAAGCACCACCATTCTCTCGGCAGTCGAAAGGAGTTTTCCGAAGGGTCGCAGTCTCGGGAAGCTATCCAGTGTTGCTTTGCTTGCAAGTAAGAGTACATCGCCAATGGCATAGAAAAATGCACCAACCAGAGCGAGCAAGCCAGTGATACGGAGAGAAGTAATAAGGTGTTCCATAGTAATTCCTAGCTTGTCATTTGATCAGCAATCCTGTTACCCAGAGCAACAACATGCCTGTCAGCACGCCGCTGAAAACGGTCATTGGCATGGACTCGCGTGCGGTATCTTTTTGAATTAGTTTTGCGATTTCATAAACGACTTCAAAGATTGCGCCTGTGCCGATGGCAAGGAACAACACGGCCAGGAAAGGGGAGGGAGTATATCCGCCGATCCACGCGCCGACGATGGCGGGCGCGCCGCCGATCAAGCCCATGAGCGCGAGCCTGCCGAGGCTGGGTCGATCGCGCAAAACGGGAGCAATGATGCCCAGCCCTTCCGTGATATTTTGAATAATGAAGCCGACAACCAGGAAGGTGCCCAGCGCGATCTCACCGACATTGTATGCCGCGCCAATGGCAAGTCCCTCGCCGAGATTGTGAAAGCCAATGCCGATGGCGATCATCAGTGCAACCGCGAGCCGGCGGTCCGTTTCGTTGCCTTTGACCTCGGTCTGTCGCCTGGAGATGGCATCGAGCAACAGGAAGGTGGCGACAGCGCCGATGCCGATCAACCCAATGCCCTGAAATGCGGAAGGCACCTGTGCGGCTACTTCCAGCGCTTCAGCAAGAGTGTCCAGCCCAAGGAAGATCAACAGTCCGGCGGTGGCTGCCATCAGGAAGGTCATCGTGCGGCGCCCGAGCCGACGCAATGCCGGGAACCAGAAGATGCCAAGAAAGACAGGGATCACACCAACATACAAGCCAATGAGCGTAAAACCCCAGAATGTGCGCGCAGAAGGTTGTGGCGTTTCAAACGCCACAGGAATATCCACCGCGAACGGAATCGCGTTGCTCGTGAAGATCGTGATGCCATAGGCTTCCCCTTCCGACCAGGCGTAATTGACATGAATTTCTGCGGTGCCAAGCCGAGGGATGGTCGGGCTGGGTGTCACCGTAAAAGGCATGACTGCCTCATTGATGATGACCGACGCGATGGTCAGTTCGTCGGGCCCGGTGTTACGGACATGCAAGTGGATCTCGTTTCGTTCAAGAACGTAATTTTCCACGGCCAGGTTTTCCACGGGCGCAGGCGATTCGAGCTCAAGCCCTCCTCCCGTGGAGAGAAAGAGCACGATCACTCCAGCCAGGAGAATGATAGGGATGAGAAGCAGGATCAGAGTCTGGAATGTAAAGCGTTTTGTCGTAGGTTGAGAAGTGTTTTGAGTCATATGGTACCTCTAGGCTACGACTTCGAACATCCCGTTCCATCCGAGTTCAGCAAACTCGGTTACATGCGCGTGGAACATATACATGCCGGGATACTTGTAACTAAATTCGAGAATGCCGCGCTGTGCCTGTCCCTGAACGATGGTATCTGTAAATTCAGCCGGGACCAGGCTCGTGCCGGTGGGGTAGTAGTGGAAAAAATTAGCATGCAGGTGGAAGGAATTGAGCAGGTCGAACTCCAGGATGTTGACGAGATAGATGCGAATCTTTTCACCAACCTTAATCTGGATGGGGTGGTTCTGGTAGTGAAAGGGAATCCCGTTGACCGCATAAAAGTCATTTGCGTCATCGAAGTCCACGTCGATGCCGTTCATCACCATTACCATTTCGCGGTCGACCGGCGGGCGACCTTCCTTTGGATCGACGATGAACGCGCCATAGAGTCCTTTTGCGATGTGACGTGCCAGAGGAAAGACATGGCAGTGATAGAGATGCAGTCCGAACGGTTCCGCATCGAATTCGTAGGTGAAGCTGCCGCCCGGCTCGACGAGCCCGCCTGGCCCTGTGCCGGGGACACCATCCATCTCGCCGGGATGAAAACCGTGAAAGTGGATGGAATGTGGATGGTTGCTGCCATTGCTAAAGTGAATGCGGATGCGATCACCTTCCGTAGCGCGGATCGTGGGACCGGGAATTCGTCCGTTATACGTCCATGCCGGGAATTCAATACCGGGAATGATCTCGATATTTTTATTGAGTGCAACGATTTTGTACTCTCGCAGGGTTTGTCCGTTGGGCAGAGTGGAGACCTCACCGTAGTCGAAATCGGTCAGGACATCTGTGGGGTTGAAACCGTTCTTTTCATGATCCACTTCACCGACCGTGCCAGGCAGGTCTCCGTGATCGCCTTGCTGCATAACATGTGATGAATGAACGTTATTCGGATTCTCAGTGACATGACCGTGGGTGTTTTGAGTGAGCGCGGTTGCGCCGGCAGTACCCAGGAAGGCCAGCCCGCCCACTTTGAGAAAATCTCTTCTGGATAAAGGCTTCATAATGCTCCTTACAACTAAAGTGTAATTTAGGCTTACCTAAATATTCTAGGCGAAAAAGAGAGCCGTGTCAAGGGGCGCGGCTCTTCAAATATTCATGTAGGACAGTTATTAATTTTAAGTCCCGTTCCTAATAGTCACTTTTATTCTGATGACGCCAGCAATGAGCAGAACCCCAATCGTAAAGACGAGAGCGATGAATGACAGTACGTTCAAAAATTTCTGTGTAAAAGGCATCTTCCACTCAGGTTGTCCTCTTGCAAGGAATATCTCCAGTTTATCTCGTTCGCTGACCTTGACGCGCTCAAAGAGATGAAGTCCATTGATTTCCGGAAAAACCAGGCTCACGGGGTTTGTCATATTGAAATAACCATCACGTACTTCCAAGATTTTGCCCGGATGTATTTCGGGCGTAAAACTTTCCAGTTCATAGCCAAAAACAGGTTCATAGGGTCTATAGGAACTTGAATGGGCGACAAACCCTTCCCAACCTGATCCATCGGTTATATCAATGACATCAAATCTAATGCCACTTTGGATTTCGTTATGCAAGATATTGGAGGAATTTACATTGAAATCACGGTTATGGACGAACTCAGAAAAAGAAAAGAATGTCAATAAGAATATGCTGGTTATAAGCACACTTGTGCCAAAGTACATGGGCTTTGGATTCGAAATGAAATAGCGATGTAATTCAATCGATCCTGTCAGGACCAATGGAAGTATGAAAGCTGCGGCAAAACGAACATTTACATGTAGTGACTTTAGTACGGGTAGTTGCTTTGTGAATGTATAAATCATCCCCTTTGCAATAACCATCTCGAGTGTGATCCAGATCATAAGTATTAATATGATGAGACTAGCGAATTGTGCATGAGAAAGATTCAGCCTGACGCGCGTACGAATATTTCTGACCGCCCTTGCCAGCCCCAGGAAAAGAAAAATCACCAAAACTGGTGACAAGCCGGTGTCGAGCTCCCATATCCCATATTCAGAGCCGGTGATGTTACTAAAAGCTCCGGCTAACAACTCTGGATTCTGACCTGTAAGCATGACAATGGGGCCTAATACCATAACCCCCAATAATTGTGTGATCATACCCATCAGGGCTTGCGGTAATCCAACATTGTACGAATCAAACACCTCACGTGGAAAATGACGCATTAATGAATATACTGCATACATTTTTGACGAAGTCATCATTACAGCTAAGATCACAAAGGTTACCGTTGTGAGTGCTATATTTCTTAGCTTGAAAATGTCAGGTTTGTATAAAAAGAGGATAGGTAATGCTATGCCAAGCGACAGCATCAGAATAATGAACAGATAGAAACCTGCCTGATGGATGAATAGAGCGATTACTACTGCAATCACAGATGCATTGAGAAGAAAATTGCTGCGTGTGTCTACAAGGGCATAAAGAGCAACGGCCCCAAGTGGAAATAATTGATATCCCAGATGGCCGACAATGAGATGTTCTATATAAAAACCATTTCCGATAAAGAACATTGCTCCCAGTATGCTGGACATCCAATGCAATTCAAGCTTCTGATGTAGCAACTTGTAGAAGAAGCAGTACCCGGTAAGGGAAATAATTGCTGTGCTAAGCAGAATCGCAGACCAAGGATTAATTAAATAAGACAACCATTGAACAATAGAGTATTCAATATTCTGCGGGTTGGCGAATGCGGGCAAACCACCGCCAAAGCTTGGTGTATACCACTGAATGCCCGGTCCATTGATTCGCATATGCAAATGAGTATCGATCAAACGGGGAATAAAATAGCGATAATCATGCCCAACAAAAGGATAGTCCTTGCTCATGATCAAAATGATCAACAAGGTAACACAACCACCGCAAGCCAGCGCAATTCCATCTTGAGTGTAGCCAGCAGTATTCTTAACTTTCATCTTTTTTCCATATCCCGAGTAGTGATCTGCCAAAGCTATAGTGAGTTAGGCGATCAAACCATTTTGTCACTGGTATGATCTTTCGGTCCCAAAACAGGATCTGGCTGACTGTTGGCATTGCTTGTGACAAAATCAGCCGATTGACCAATGATGTTGCTATGCCAACGGAGTCCAGATATATCGTTTTTTCCAGTTTGCATTCCTGAGGAGTTAATCCATGGAACATTTTTTTGTCGTAACGCCGATAATGTCCGATGGAATGGTCAAATGGGCTATAAAGGAAGTTGAAGGCTGGAGAAAGCACGATCAGCCGACCGCCTGGAGAGAGGCGCGCGGCAGCGGCTTGTAGTTCGGCACGATCGTCCTGGATATGTTCCAATACATCGATGTACAGAAATGTGTCGATACGGCTTACAAGTGGAATATCTGACACGAATCCACCCTGCGTTCGGCAACAAGCTGGAAGTTTTCCATCGGCGATCAAACGGTTAACCTCGGCACGTAGAATGGGATCCGGTTCCAGGCAGATCCATTCCTCCTGCGTCCCATCACATACTGTCAGCGTTGTAGCGCCGATCCCGGCGCCTACTTCCACGACGCGTTCGCCAAAACAGGGTCTGATGAGAGATGTATAGTAGCGTTTCCAGTTTATCGCATGCGCGAAAATGGCCAGCTCCTTACCAATATATGTTTTGCCGTCTGTCATAGGATTTTTTCCAGACTGAGCAAATAATCCGGATAATCTTTCGCGGGGATAAATAATTTGGTGCTGCGATAATTGAGCGTGAGAAATGCAAGCAGTGCAAGCAGCAAAATTGCCTGAAACATAATCACTACGATGCCTATGGCCACATTGGTTGCCCAGCCCGGGATGGCGAGGGGCGTTAGGTATCTGACATAGAGCAAAACCAGAAAACTGATAATACCAATGAGGATGATGACCATGGCAAAAAGCATCAGACGCACTGTCACAACTTCGATGTAAACAGAAATTGCACTTAGCCCGTGGATCACCAGTGAAATGAAGCTCATACTGGACTTCCCGGCATAACGTTTCCCGCGTTCTGTCGGGATACTTGCCCAGGGGATATCTGCATGCATAATACCCGCGGCAAAATGATTCCATATCTCCGGCAGATGTGCCACCCGATTCAGCAGGCTCATCGGAATGAGGCAGAAATTGCCAAAACTAATTTCCCTGCCGGTTAAAGTATTGAAGGTAACTTTATAAAGAAGATAAAATGCGCGAAAGATAATGCCTTCCGAGCGGCGTGCGCGACGCGCAAATATGACCTGCTCCGGGGACTTCACACTTTCTTCCAGAAGTTTTGCAAGGTCTTTTGGGCGGTCTTCGCCATCTGCATCCATGACGATCACCAGGTCGCAGGATATATTTGAGTTGATATAAGCAACTCCAAGGGCGATCGCCTTTTGATGCCCTAAATTGCGAACAAGATGCAGAATGCTGATTTCCTGGATGTATTTATATTCCCTCTTTTCATTGTTCACTGCTACAGAAGTTTGGATTGAGCCATCATCGATTGCAATGACGCTCACACAGGTATCTTCTAAATTACCAGCATATTGGTCAAGTTCATTCATCAGCCGCAGGAATGAGCGCCAATCGTTATAAACGGGTGTCAGGATGACGATTGTTTTGGTTGACATTTTGACGATAACGAAGCATGAATGGCTACAAAGATTTGAGAGAGAATTCTATTTTTTTCTTAACCACTTGCCACCCGTGACCAGCGATGCGAGTACGAATGCAATGGAAACCCAGGTGAAGGCAGTCTGATCGGTGGCGAGACCTATGGTAAGGAATACCATGCCAAGAAGGAGGAAGAACATCGATGCGCGCTTACGCGGTTGTTGTTTTGTCATAGATGTGATTATACATAAAGTTTTACTTGTCGGTAAATGAAATCTTTTTTTAATGTTCAAAAGTATTGTCATTGGATAAGTTTATGTAATAATAAAGAATGTGATTTGTGCTTCATCACACGGGTCACATCGTATGAATATCAATCAAGAGGTGAATAATGCGTATTTGCATTCTTACAGATGAAGAACCCCAGGATTTCAATCCCGCGCCTTACATGCAGGGCTTTGATTGGGAGATGGTCACGATGACGGATCCCGTCAAAAACGTTCTGCGTGAGTTAGCCGCGCGCAATGAATTTGATGTCTACTTGAATATTTGCGAAGGCTACGAAATCGACGATGTGGAAGAGGGAGATTGGAGTTATCAGGGTATCGATGTGGTGCGAGCATTGGAGGAACTTAATCTGCCATTTACCGGAGCGGATTCAAGATTCTTCGATCCATCGCGTGAAGAGATGCAGTCCGCGGCAGATGCACACGGAGTTGGTTTTGCGAAAGGGTATCAGGTCAAGGATGTGGAGGAAGCACAGCGACTGGTCGAGAACCTGCGTTACCCGATCATGGTGAAACATCCCAAGAGCTACGGGAGCACAGGGATGTTCCGCGAATCGCGCGTCGATACGCCTGAACAACTGGTTAAGCAGGTTGAACGTGTTTGCGGTGAATTCGGCGCCGCGCGCATGGAGGAGTTCATTGTAGGCACAGAATACAACGTACTTGTAGTGGATAATCCTGATGATCTTGACAATCCCATCGCATATCCGCCTGCCGAACTGATTTTCCCTGATGGGGAGGAGTTCTGGCACACCGACATCAAATGGGATTACGACATTCCCTTTGATTTCAGGCAGGTTACCGATCCTGAACTGGTTGCGAAATTACAGGATGCTGCGATTCGAATGTACAAGGCAATGGCTGGGGTTAGCTGTGGGCGCTGTGACATGCGCATGAACGACAAGGGAGAACTATTCATTCTGGAGATCAATCCCAATCCTGCGATCATGCTCGCGGCTGAGGAATACGGTCCTGCAGATTATATGATCCTGTATGATCCAGGCGGCTATAAAGTCTTCTTTGAACGTTTGATCAAGGTGGCGCTTATTCGTCACAAGATGAAGGCCGCAGCTGATTAATTCTCGGCCTGTACGATGTTGACCAAAAAGGATGAGACAGTCACGTCTCACCCTTTTTCTTACACGTACAAATCATTAAAGTAGTTGATCAAAAAGGCATTGCAGAGTTCATCCGGCAGAGCATCGAGCACTTCATTGATGAATGCCATCTCGGTTGGAAGTTCCGTTCCCGCGAGCCCCGCACTGGCCGCGAGTTGACCGAAAGCTGCCTCCGGGTCCGGACTTTGAAGCGCCGCGCCGACCAGGGCACGGATCGCGTCGCTGTCGATGGGAGTGGAGCGTTTGATGATCTCCACACATTCGTGCAAATCCTTGAGCAAAGCGTCAATGTTGTGGACGGTTCCCTGATTGACGGAAATATGCAAATTACGGGGAGTGAGCGGCGTGGAGAACTGTCCCTGGATGTACCAGCCGCGCTTGCTCATTTCATCGGCAAGCTGATAGATATTGAGTGTATCAGACTTGAAAGAGAACATGCACATCGCAGGTTCACCGAGCACTTGCAAATCATCCATTGCGTTGATGCCATCGATCAATTTCCTTGTCGCTGCCTGAACCTCCCTGACGATTTTCTTGTAACCCTCTTCCCCCAGGAAATTCAAAATGGCCCAGGCGCCTGCCATGGGTCCGCCGGTCTTTGAACTCAATACAGTTGGATTGATGAGCGTATACCCGGTTGTTTCGGTGCAGGCAAAGATCTGATACTTGCGAATGTCCTTGCTGCGATACATGATTGCCGAGCAGCCTTTTGCCGCGTACCCGTACTTGTGCAGGTCGGTTGAAATGGACGTCACACCGGGGACAGTGAAGTCGAAATCAGGCACGTCATACCCAAGTTTGCGCATGAACGAAAGATGAAGCCCGCCCACACAGGCATCCACGTGCAACAGTAGATTCTTTTCCTGCGCAATCCTGCCAATCTCAGCGATCGGGTCAATGACGCCCTGCGAATAACTCGGAGCCGAAGCGATCAGCAGAATGGTGTTCGGTGTGATGGCAGCGCGCATGTCCTCGGCGCGGACTTTGAAAGTCTGTGGATCGATATCCACGACCACGGGTTTGACGCTCAAATAATGTGCAGCCTTATGGAAGGCGGCGTGCGCCGTTTTTGGCAGAACCATCTCCGGCTGTGTAATTTCAGGGCGTTCCGCGCGCGCCTTGTCGCGGGCGGTTTTGACGGCCAGCATGATACTCTCCGTGCCGCCCGTGGTGAGATGTCCTACCGCATTGGAGGCGCCGCGCAGGAGATCGATCACTGCCCGGACGACATCGGTTTCCAGCTTGAGCATGGATGGGAACACGGACGGATCGAGTCCGTTCTCGCTGAGGAACGAGAGATACGCTTCGCGCGTCACCTCAGCCGGATCCTCTCCCGGATTGTAGACATAGCACCAGACTTTTCCTGCTTTCCAATCCATGTCACGGGATTTGAAAGCTTGTAACGTGTTGAGAATTTCTTCTTTCGAAAGGCCTTGTTGTGGGATGTGCATGGTGTTTCCTTTTTGATTGAAACGCAGAGCGCGCAGAATAAAGATTATGAATGAGTCTCGCGACCCAGCGGATAGTGCCACATACAATATGCGACAAGCAATGCTGCCAGGGCAGGTGTGATCCCGATCAGGAAGCGAATCCCCCAGACCGCAGGCGCGGTTTGAACGTCGCTGCCTGAGGCAAAGCCGGTCGCGGCTGTGACGAGCGCGAAGAGCAGCCCCTGAGCTGAGAATGCCAGTTTGATAATCCCGTGGTTCATGCCGAAAAACAATCCTTCGCGCCGGAAGCCATGTTCCTGCTTTGCATCTTCGTCGATGATCTCCGAGATGACCGGGAAGGGCATGATCATCGAATTGGCCAGCCCGGGAACAGTGAGCATGGTTCCCAGAAAGCCTGTGTAGAAATCATTGGCAAACGTCATTACAAACAAACCGGGAATGAAGGTCAATGTACCGATCAGCCATGTTTTGCGATAACCCAACCGGGCCACAATGGGACGCCAGATGAGCAAACTGGGGATAGCAAGCAGGATCGGCACCCCTAGCAGGATCGCCTCTGCATCACCGCCGCTCAGGTTTAATCCGAATACACTTACACTATCTTGAATACCAAGCGCATATTTGCGCCAGAAGGGCAGCATTGCAGCCAGCAGGAGCCAGATGTATTCCTTTGAGATATTTGCCCCCAAAAACCAGCGAAAGGCTTTATTGGCGAGCACGATCTTCAATGAGTCCCGAATGCCCAGGGTTTCTTCTTTGGTCTCGTCAATAGATCTTTCTTTCACACCGACCATGGCGACGAGATACCCCACTGCGATGAGTGCGCCCATGATCGCTCCCATTGTGAGATAACCGACCTCTTCTGCAAGGATCGGAGCAAGAATGAAGGAGAGAAGGAGTGCTACGGTAGCGAGGATCTCGCGCGTAGTGGAGAGGTCGATGCGATCGCGGGGAGTCGGAGCGATTTCGGGGAATAAAGAAACATAGGCAATGAACGTCAGACTGTAAAGCGTATCGAAGATGAACAGGATCATCAGGAAATATGCAGCCAGGATCCAGGGGCTTTGACCGGGTGGCGTCCAGAGGAAGAAAAAGGATAGTCCCAGCGGGATCGCGCCGAACGCGACGTATGGCACACGCCGGCCGAACCTCGAGCGCGTCCGGTCGGAGAGTTGTCCCATCAGAGGGTCATTGACGGCATTCCACAAACCATAAACGCTCCAGAGGAGCCCTGCTATACCTGCGTTAAGCCCAAGCACGTCAACATAATAAAACTGGATGCGATTGCCGAACACCTGATACGCAATTGTGTTTGCAAAATTACCGAAAGCGTAGCTGATAAATTTCAAGATCCTCATTGCATTCTCCTGCGGCGGTTTCCTTTTATTGAACACCCATCCCTGAAAAAGGTGTCTGAACCCATCAAAGCCAGAGAAAGTCTCTGGCTTTGAAAGATGGCTTGGATGGATTTGCAACATGCATTCGTGAAAGCCACGCCATGTTTGTATTGTCATGAGCAAAAGTGTAACTTTATTTTAACAGCCTGTAAAAAACAGATATGGTTGCTTGATAAAATGGACAGTCTGTATCTACCCGACGCGGATCTCTGTAATCTGGCTTGCGAGCGACTTTAAATATTCGTATACCTCTATTGCTTCATCGCCGCCTGCCTGTGCGTGTGCGATCAACGGGATGCCATGCGGACCGGGGACATTGATCGCATCAGGATACGCCACGAGTGTCGCTTTGACGATCTCCAGTTTGCCAAGCATGGCTGCCGTGAATAAGTCGAGACGGGCGCCATTCTTCAGCAGGTAATTTGCAATATCATGCCTGCCCATGTGCGCGGCCGCACCGAGACCAGTCTCCCAGTCCCCGCCACCCCAATCCCAGGCACTGTTGATGAGAGCAGGCTCCTGCGCGATCAATTCCTGTACCCCGTCGAGGTCAGCATGTGATTTGCTGACAAATTCCTGTACAAGTGTTGCTTCTAAAGCAGGTTTCTTCTCCATTTTGTCTCCTCACAGCTAAGTGAAAGTTACTGACTCCATTTGCTGGCGTGCTACGGGATCCGGGCGCTTCGAGAAAGAAGTTGGACATGTGTGTATAACATATACGATCACTTCCCGTATTTGGATCACACTGCCTCCATGCTTTGGACTTTTGTTGCCAGGATGATAAATACCAGGCTCGATTTTACAGCGATCTCATGAGTCGCCACCTGGAAACCGGCTTTCGCGAAATGATCCTTGGATCGTTCATGGATGATCTCAGACAGGTTTGGAGGCGTTTGTCCGGTAAAACGGAATATCCAGGCCAGCAAACGATCCAGTATGCCGCGCCCTATAATGACGGCGCCCGGGAGGATGACAAACCTGCCGCCTGAGACCAGGACACGCTGAGCCTCGGCCAATGTTTCAGGATCAAAAATATATTCTGCAGGGAAGGTGGCGACCACCGTATCAAACGTTTCTTTTGGAAAGGGGATGTGTTGTGCAAGCCCACGGGTTAAGTTTACTTGCGTGTAGACAAGATCGGGTAATAATGGCGTATCCTGTGATTTTTGTGATTGGGAAAATACTTCACGTTTCGCGAGCCGGCCCATCTGAGGTGATTTATCGATTCCCACGGCAATCCAGCCGCGGCTGAGCAGGACGCGCTGCAAGTGTCCAGGCCCGTGACCGATCTCGAGGATCCGATTCCCTTCGAGAAAAGGAATCACACTCATGACCCAATCATTCCAGCGATTGAATGAAACAGTCGCTGCGACGAGGTCATAGGTGAACGCGAACTGGTGATAGAGAAGGTGAAAGAATAGCCGCAGGAGTCTTTTCATCGCGCAGCACACCGCAGAGCAGCAGTATGGACAAAAAAATAAGGGTTTGACGCGGTGAGTCAAACCCTTGGTTTGTTTAAAATGAATTTATGCCGCGCCGGTCTCGTCAGACTTCCTGGTTGTCTTGCGGACAGCTTCCAGGGCGCTCTTGCCGCGCTCACGCACATCCTCAACCACTTCATGACCACGTTCGCGAAGTTGTTTTGCAAGTTCATCCGCACGGGCACGCGCGTCTGCGGCGGCGGCTTCTGCACGGGCAAGCGCTTCTTCCGCAGTCACCTGAGCTTTGTCCCGCAGCTCAATGGATTTGTCCTTGATAAATGCCCGGGTCTCCTCACCGGATTGTGGAGCGAACAGCAACGCCACCACGGCTCCCGAAAGCCCACCAACAATGAAGCCTACAAGAAAGGCGCCAAACTCATCGCGTTCAGACATAGTAACCTCCTTCTGGTTATCGAACAATTTTTGAATTGATTTCGCAAAATTTTATCAAACTTTGCAGAATTCATCTCATGGATGATCTCTACAAAATCACAGATGATTCTAAAGAATTTCCTGCTTACTTCTTCTTGATGCCCATTAACTCGATCAGGCGGTTCATGCCTGCAAGATAACCATTGAGTTTGATAACCGGTTCAACGGCGTTTTCGCCCAGGAACTCCACGGTACCGCGCAGGTTGTTCACGGTCTCACTGGTAGAGGTTAAGATGGGACGCACTTCGTTTTGCAGCAGATTGATCAGGCTTGCCAACTGAATGATCAATACGATCAGGGCAACCCCAATGACCAACGATTCGAACGCAACAACAATAATAAATACATCGCGGATGCGATCCGTTGGTGT
>DASTJG010000305.1:0-5792 GCA_035716785.1 Anaerolineales bacterium | reverse complement strand
AGCGAGTTCATCCGGGACTGCCCTGCGGGTCATCCAGCCTGCGAACATAACATCCGCTTCGCACCCGCTTCAGATCGACGCGCTGCGGGCCCGCGACTATCCCGGCAGCGATATCGTGATCGAGCGCGTCCTGGACCCGGGCGTGAACTACAACCGTTACTACGTTTCCTATCTTTCGGACGGCTTGAAAATTTACGCGCTGATGACGGTGCCCAATGAGCCAAAGCCGCCCACAGGCTGGCCGGTCGTGATCTTCAATCATGGCTACATCCCGCCCGCGGTCTACCGCACAACCGAACGATACATCGCCTATGTGGACCAGATCGCGCGCAGCGGCTATATCGTCTTCAAGTCCGATTATCGCGGTCATGACCGCTCGGAGGGAGCCGCGGGAGGTGTGTACACCCAACCGAACTATTCGATCGACGTGCTCAACGCGGTCGCGTCGATCAAACGGTATCCGGACGCGGACCGGGACCGGATCGGCATGTGGGGTCATTCCATGGGCGGGTACATCACCCTGCGTTCGATGGTAGTTGCGGCAGATATCAAAGTGGGCGTGATCTGGGCCGGAGTCGTGGCGCGCTACCCGGACCTCTTCACGCGCTGGAACGCGGGCGCCCGCCCGACGACTCCCGGGCCCGGGTCGTGGGTCTATTCACTTCAACAGACCTATGGTTCCGTGGAAACGAATCCTGACTTTTGGAAATCCATCTCAGCGAACGGCTACCTGAGCGATCTGAATGGACCGATCCAACTCCATCATGGCACGGCGGATCATGACGTTCCGTGGGAGTTCTCGCAAATGCTCTATGATGAAATGCTGCAAGCCAATAAAGTTGTGGAGTTCTATACGTACGATGGAGATAACCACAACATTTCCATTAACTTCAGCCTGGCCATGCAGCGCACGGTCGAGTTCTTCGACCGTTATCTAAAAACAGACTGATATGTCATTGCGAGGATCGCGGAGCACGCCGAAGGCGAGGCATAGCCCGACGAAGTGTCGCATGGCGCCATGGCGACACAATCCCATATTTAATTTGAGTACAAAAGTAATTTTGTGAGAGATTGCTTTGCCGCCGCTTGAAAGCGGACGGCTCGCAATGACGAGTATGGTGGGTGTTTTGAGACAAGTTCTATTTTGCCCCCCGCTTCTTCAGCCCCTCGCTCTTCCGGAGAAAATCGGCATCATCCTTCAACCGGCGATATTGGGTATCAGAGAGCTGATACCAGGAGTACCAACTGAAGAACGCAATAAAACCAAACAACAAATTGACCCAGAGAAAGAGCCTTGTTCTCAAAAGCTGATCTGCCACCTGCGTTGCGATAAAAAAGTTGGCGGCGACCATGATCAGAACAGCATTGAAGGCCCAGCCGCGACAGATCCGCAATCGGCTTCTCCCATACTCGATCAGATTCGCAAGATATTGATTCTTGCTGTAAATCAGCCGTCGGTCTTCCCTGGTAGTGCTCAAAGAAGAATAGTGTTTCCTGTGCAGGCGCGGGGTCCAAAGCTTGTCAAACAGAACGTCCGCGATGCGATCCGTGACAATGCCTACCACATAAACAAAGGAAAGAAAGGGGACAATTGCCGATACGGAAAACAATTGTTCAAGCGGGATCCATTCGTACCCAAAGATACTGAGAGTCGCGATGGCAATCCAGGCAAACGCGCCGATGCCGATCACGATCAGTTCAACAAAGAGGTCAGTTGTGCCCATGGGTTTCTCCTGGCTTTTTTTGAAATTATAGCACCGCCACATTGAACTACACTCCGAAAAGCAGTACGATAGGGTCGGGAGGGAACATGTCCACCGAACTCAAAATCACAACTGAATTACTCTACCGAGGCACATTGATCTTTGCGCTGATCGATGCAATCTATATTCCGCTTCTGGTCTGGCGCGTGAACGAGGCAGCATTTCGCAAGCTGAAATGGCTGCTGGTCATCGCTGCGGCTCTCGTCTGGTTTGGGATCTGGTCCTGGGCGATTGGCAATTTTTGGGAGACAGTCTATGTGTATGTCTTCCCTGCATGGATGGAAAGATGGCTGCCATGGATTGCCTTCGCAAATGCAGGCGCGATCACGCTTGGGTTTTGGACATTGGCGCTCCGCCTCAAATGGAATCCAGTCCTTACCTTTTGCCTGCTAGGCGGCGTACTGGGAGGTCTCACACACATCTGGGCTGTCTATCGCGGCGTCGTAACCAAACCGCCCATGTTGCGAGGAGCATCGCCTGTTGCCGCGGTCATTTTCGCGGTTTTCGAGTACATCCTCTATTGGTGCACTATTCTCGTCCTCGCAAACGTGA
Organism: Anaerolineales bacterium; assembly: GCA_035716785.1. GTDB lineage: Bacteria > Chloroflexota > Anaerolineae > Anaerolineales > Villigracilaceae > Defluviilinea. Next base: position 3,477 of record DASTJG010000305.1, on the reverse strand, counting down.
TCGATTGGGTTTGGAGGAAGTTACAAAAACGCTCATGATGGTAGTGCAGAGAGTAAACCAGCAATATTCCACTGACAAAATGAAGAGCGTAACCTTTTCGCAAACGAGGTTGTGACGTTTATCACTTGAATCTCCTATGCAATCTCCTACAATGGGTTATCAGATAACTATTCTATAGGAGGAAGTATTATGAAAACTCTGCGCTTGTTCACCATTGTTCTTCTTGCCGTTCTGGTAGTCTCGATGTGGGGACCGGCTCCTGTGTATGCCAGCCCATCTGATACCACCTCGACGGATACCACCAGCCTGATCATTGACCTGGGCAAGACCAAACTGGCGAGGCTGCGTGTGACCAACCGGACCGGGGGAACGCTGTACATCAGCATGTCAGGGGATAGAGGCTATAGCTTCTCCACATCGAAACAGGGTCAAACTACTTTTGATGCTGTTATTCAGCCCGGCAAGTACAACATCACCGTCCGAACTTCGGGTTGCAGCGGCGAGTTGCACTATAAAAGAAACGTGAAAAGCGGCACCGTGGGCTTGCCACCCTTTGTCTGTAAAAACAAGAAAAAAAAGAAGTAATTTAAATCATGTAAGACAATGAGACCTTCAAGGCATAATAACCTTTGAAGGTCTCTTTTTACTTGGAAGCGATTTATACAATGGAGGATCCAATGAAGAAGAAACCCAATTGGTTGCTGATCGCGGGTCTGTCACTCGCCGGGCTGTGTTTGATCGGCTGCCTCGCAGCAGTGGTGATCAGCTTGTTCTTTCCATCTTTCTTTCAAGCCTATTTGGAGAACAGCTCTTTGGCGATCGGAGAGGCTGCTCCAGATTTTGAATTGACGGCACTTACTGGTGAAACGATCCGCCTGAGTCAATTCCGCGGGCAGCCCGTTTTGCTTAGTATCGGAGCAACCTGGTGTCCCGATTGCCGGAAGGAAGCACCACTGTTACAGGAGTTACACAAGACACATCCTGAACTGGTCATTCTTATGGTGGATAGCAAGGAAGGTCCTGACATTGTCCAGCAATTTGCCGATGAGTTCGGCATTACTCACCCCATTCTTTTGGATCGGGATGGGGCAGTGATGGAACTGTATCAGGTGTTTGCCATCCCAACCGATCTTTTCATTGACGCGGAAGGCATCATCCGCGCAAAGATCATTGAAAGCGTGACATCACAACTGCTGGCAGAAAAGCTTCCCCTCATTGGTGTTGAACCATAAAAAGTAATCAGCAAATCCGGGATCAAAACAGAACTCCGAGGCTGTTTGACTTCGGAGTTCTGTTTTGCTTTTTATGTTTCCATATCATCCCAAGATGGTTATCTCGAAACAACAGGATTATAGATATAATTTCATTCCATGACCCGGATAGCGCGTCTGAAAAGGTGAATATGAGCATCCTACAATACCTATGAAAAATTTCGACCCGCGTTACAACGACATCCCCAAGACAGAGATCCATTGCCATCTCGAAGGGGCGATCCGCACACAGACGATCATCGACATTGCGAAGGAATACAATCTGCAACTCCCCTCCTACGAACTGAATGAGTTGGATCAGCATGTCAAAGTGCTGGACCAGATGCGTGACCTGCATGCCGTACTGGCAGCCTTTGCCATCTTCCAGAATAGCATCACCTCACCGCAGACTGTGGAACGCATCGCCTGGGAATTGTTCGAGGACTCCGCCATCCAGAACATCCGGCTCTTCGAAGTGCGCTTCTCCCCGGACTGGGCCTTTCGCGGCCACAACCTGGACTGGGATGAGGCGCTGGAGGGCATCCTGCGCGCCAAAGAGCGCGCCGAACGCGAGTTCGACATGGCCATCGGTCTGATCGCCATCACCTCACGCAGCCTGGGACCCGAATCCTGTGTCCGCACGGTGGATTGGGCCATCCGCCAGAGAGAACACATCCTCGGCATCGACCTGGCAGACAGCGAAAGGGATTTTCCGCTGCGGGACTTTATCCCGCCGGTCATGAAGGCCAAGGACGCCGGATTGAAAGTGACCATCCACACCGGGGAAGATACACCCGCATCCTTTGTAAAAGAGGCAATCGAGCTTGCCAGGCCCGACCGTATCGGACATGGCATTCACGCCATTGAAGATCGGCAGGTTGTGGAACTGATCAAGGAATGCGGGATCACATTGGAAGTGAATCCCTGGAGCAACTATCTGACCAACTCCGTGCAGACCATTGAGGAGCATCCGCTCAAGAAGCTGTTTGACCTCGGCGTGAGGGTGACGATCAACTCTGACGACCCTGAGGTGCTCGAAACGAACGTCAATAATGAATATCGTATTGCGCACGAAATCCTGGGCATGAGCCTGGAGGACATTGCGACCTGTAATCGTTATGCCTATGAGGCTTCGTTCATTCCCGAGGCAGCAAAGAAGAGAACCTGGGAGAAATATTTTCTTTAGGCTTTTTGATTTGCAATCTGTTCCAGCGCCCGCTTGAACACTTCATATGGTTGCGCACCGACAATTGCATAGCGATCGTTGATCACATAAGTTGGCACGCCTGTCACACCGATCTGATAGGCCCGGCGGACCTGCTCCTCGACGTTCGCCTTATACTTTTCACTCTCTACTGCGCGCTGCATCTCCTCTGCATCCAACCCAACTTCCTGCGCGGCAGATCGCAACACATCCCACTGGCTGGGGTCCTGTCCCCCGCCATACACTTTACGGAAAACAACCTTGTGAAATTCATTGGGGTTCCCATGTTCGCGCGCGTATTCCGTCGCTTCGTGAGCGAGGCGCGTGTTGTAGACCCGCTTTGTGGACACGAATTCCATCCCATAGGAGCCCGCGATCTGCTGCAGCCTTTCTTCTGAACCGTTCGCACGCGCCCGTTTGACATGCTCGGGCAGTTCCATGCCCTCTGGCGGCACATCAAAATACAGGTAGAATGGACGCCACTCCACATCTACATTATGCTCTGCTTTCAACCTCTCGACCACACCCTGGCCGACATAACACCACGGTCAGATGTAATCAGAGAAAATCGTCAATTTGAAGGTCATCATACGGTATGGTAGATGCCAGACAGATCAATCTTACATCTGCAAAGCGCCGAAAACGGTGGAAAAGTATAATTAGCGCATGCGTACAAAATTCCCCGTTACCGTTCATCTATTGTTCTTTCGCGAAAATCAAATATTGCTGCTGCGCCGCTTCAACACCGGCTACGCTGACGGGCAATACAGCGTCCCAGCCGGCCACCTGGATGGAGGCGAGACCGTCATGGCTGCCGCGGTGCGCGAGGCGGAAGAAGAGACCGGACTTCACCTTGATGTGAATCACATCGTCTTCTCCTCCGTCATGCATCGCATGGAAGAGGAGGAACGCGTCGATTTCTTTGTGCATGTCCGTCGATGGCATGCGGAGCCGGTCAACACCGAGCCTGATAAATGCGATGAATTGCGCTGGGTAAACGTCAATGATCTGCCTGAGAATACC